>PNLG01000022.1 GCA_013822915.1 Sphingomonas sp.
AGGCGACGCCGTCGACCGTGTTGATCCGCCCGCCAATCGCGGAACCAAACACCACGAAATAAAGCGATGTCGTGATGACGGGGGTGGCCAGGCTGGTCAGGATCGTTCGGCGAAACCGCGCTAGTTCAAAGCGATAGATTGCAGCAACCCCCGCCCAGTTGAACCCGTTCATGCCGATGCCCCGCTTGCCGCCGTCGTCGCAAGTGCTGCCTGCCCCTCGCCGTGGAGGAGGCCGACAAAAATATCCTCCAGCGAACTTTGCTGCGTGTTCAGATCCTTGTAGCCGATACCCGCGTCACCGATCGCGCGCAGCAGCCCGGCAATACCGGTGCGCTCGCTGCCCGCGTCGAACACATATTCAAGCTCATGGCCGTCGTTTTTGAGGCTCGGCGCCCATTCGGCCAGCGACGGCGGCACCGCCGCCAGCGGCTCGGCCAGCGTCACGGTCAGCGTGCGCTTGCCCAGTTTTTGCATCAGCGTCGCCTTGTCCTCCACCAGGATCAGCTTGCCCTTCAGGATCACGCCGACGCGGTCGGCCATTTCCTCGGCCTCTTCGATATAATGCGTCGTCAGGATGATGGTGGTGCCGCCATCGCGCAGCCGCCGCACCAGCGCCCACATATCGCGGCGCAGCTCGACATCGACCCCGGCGGTGGGCTCGTCGAGGAACAATATTTCGGGTTCGTGGGCGAGCGCCTTTGCAATCAGCACGCGGCGCTTCATCCCGCCCGACAGCGCCATGATCTTGGACGACCGCTTTTCCCAGAGCGACAGATCGCGTAGGGTGCGCTCGATATGCGCGGGGTCGGGCTTGCGGCCAAACAGCCCGCGGCTGAACCGCACCGTGTCGATCACCGTCTCAAACGCGTCGGTAGAGAGTTCCTGCGGCACCAGCCCGATGCGGTAGCGTGCCTGGCGGTAATCGGCCGCAATGTCAAAACCCGCCACGCGCACGCTGCCGCCCGATGCTTTCACGATGCCGCAGAGAATCGAAATCAGCGTGGTCTTGCCCGCGCCATTCGGCCCGAGCAGCGCGAAAATCTCGCCCTTGCCGATCGTCAGGTCGACATGATCGAGCGCGGTGAGGCCCGAGGCATAGGTTTTGGTGAGGCCGCTGACAGCCAAAATCGGATCCATTACTTCATCCCTGCGCGCGCCCTGTTCCGGCCATAGGGCGCAGGCAGCGCCGCCGCAATGCCGCGTGCGGCTATCCGCCCGCCCGCGCCTCCGCCACCAGCCGCTGCAACTCCTCCAGCGGGAGGGCGGAGGACACCACCTGATCGCCAATCACCCAGGAGGGCGACCCGCTCAGCCCCAATTTCTTCGCGGTCCCCAGATTGCGTTCCAGCTCGGCGTCGATGCGCGGAGTGTCGACCGCAGCCCGCACCGCCGCAAGGTCTAGCCCCGCGCGCGCTACCGCTTGCTGGATCGTCGCGTCGGTGACGGGACCGGCGGCGTAGAGCGCCTCGTGAAACTGGCGAAAGCGGCCCATCTCGGCCGCGACCAGGCTATAGCGCGCAGCCGTCGCGCTCTCGTCGGACAGGATCGGCCAGTCGCGGTAAATGACCCGCACTTTCGCGTCGCTCGCCACCAACTGGTCGACGACGGGCAGGCTGGCGCGGCAATAGCCGCAATTATAGTCGAAATATTCGACCACCACGACATCGCCCGCCGGATTGCCGCCCCACGCATTGCCATAGGGTTCGGTGATCGCGCGACGATCAGCAGCAATCGCCTTGGCCGATTCGCGGCGGCGCAGCGAAGTAGAGGCTTCGACCAGCACTTCGGGATGGCGGATCAGGTAATCGCGCACCACCCCCTCGATCCGGCTCCGCTCTGGCCCGGCGGCAATCGGGCGATACAGCCCACCAAGATAGGCCGCGCCCGCGCCCAGCCCGGCGGCCACCAGCGCGACTGCGACCAGTCGCCATCGACTCACCGCCGTCCCCGCCGCTGATCGTCGATAACGTTCTGCGTCAGCAGCACCAGATCTTGCGCGCGGATCCAGTCAGGCGTGTTCGGCGGCAATCCGGCCAGTGCTCCCCGCGCGCTGAGCGATGCGGTCCGCAAATCGCCCGTCAGCGCGGCGCGTTCTGCGGTGGCGAGCAAGGCGCGGGCGCGGTCGCCCTTGCGTTCATAAACCACGCCAAGCTGGAACCAGGCAAAGGGATTTTCCTCGTCCCGCCCCACCGCCTGGCGCAGGACCTTTTCGGCTTCGGGGAAATTGGCGGGCTGCTCGGTCGCGATCAGCGCGTGGCCAAAGGTTGTCGCGATCAGCGGTTGATAGCCGCTGCGCTCGGTTGCTTGACGAAGCGGGCCGATGGCCTCGTTCGGCTGCCCCGATTCGAGCAGGATCTGGCCCTTTACTTCCAGAAAATAAGGATCGTTCGGGAAGGCGCGGACCAGCGCGTCCGCCTCGGCATTGGCTTTTTCGGGATAACCGGCGCGGTGATAGGCAAAGGCACGGGCATAGCGGGCATAGGTGCTTTGATTTTCAGCTGGAAAATCATTGAGTGTGCGCTTGGGATCATTGACGAACCCGGCAAGCTTGGCGCGCACGCGCTTGAAGCGGTCCTCCAGCGCCGGGTCGGTTGGCTTGTCCCAGGCGGGCGACGCGCGCAAAGTTTCGCTAAGCGTCGCCACGCGATCGCCGCTTAACGGGTGGCTCTGCGCAAACGGGTCGATATTGGTATAGCCTGCGCGATATTCGAGGCTCTGGAGCTTTTTGAAAAATTCGAGGATGCCGCGCCCGCTCAGGCCGGCTGTGTTCAGAAATTTGGCCGCGGTCGCGTCCGCC
>PNLG01000280.1 GCA_013822915.1 Sphingomonas sp.
TGCCAGCTTGACGCGCGCGAACAGTTCGGCGTTGGTCATCGCAGGTTGGCGCTTGCGCAGGTTGAAGCCGAAACGGGCGATGTCGTGGTTGCTGACGAAGGTCGGCATTTGCCGTGCGGCGTCGGGACCGTCGCGGTAATTAATGTCCTCGGCGAACAGCTTGGCCAGGGCTTCGGGGCCGCGTTCTCCGGTGAGCGCATCGACCACTGCCCAGGTAAAGGCGAAGTCGAGCGTGTCGTAACGATCAGTCCGGTTGTAACGCGCGAGCGAGGCAGTGTCGGTGCCGTCAACCATGACTTCGGCGAAAATGTGGAAATTGAAAATGCCGCGGGCCTTGGCTCGGCTTTTCATGGCCGGGACAAAGGCTTGCCAGAATTCGGAATTCACGTGCTTCGACGTGTCGATGCGAAAGCCATCGACACCGAAATCGTCGATCCACTTGCCGAAAATGTCGATGAAGCCCTGCACGACGCGCGGATGTTCGGCAGCGACGTCGTCGAGCCCGACGAAGTCGCCATAGACAACGCTTTCGCCCTTCCAGTTCGAATTGCCGCGATTGTGGTAATAGCGGATGTCGTTCAGCCAGTCTGGAACCTTGGCGTGTTCCTCGCCCTTGGGCACATAGGGCTGATAGGCGAAATTCATGTCCGTCAGCTTCGTGAAATTCTCGGGCGTCTGCACCGCGTCGCCAAGAAAGCCGGGATTAATCGGCGCGCCGCTCAAGCCGCCGCGACGCGAGAAGGGGTAATCAGCCTTGCTGCGATAGGCGCAATCGCCGGGGCAATCGCGGTAGCGAATGACATCGGCCGTGTGATTGACGACGATGTCCATATAGACTTTCATGCCGCGCGCGTGCGCTGCATCGACCAGCGCCTTGAAATCGGCATTGGTGCCGAAATGCGGGTCAACCTGCGTGAAATCGGTGATCCAATAGCCGTGATAGCCCGCCGACTCTTGGCCCGGCGCGCCCTGCACCGGCTTGTTCTTGAAGATCGGCCCGACCCAGATCGCGGTCGCGCCCAGCCTTTGGATATAGTCCAGCCGCGCGGTCAATCCTTTCAAATCACCGCCATGGTAGAAACCCTTGGCGGTCGGATCAAAGCCCGTCGCCAGCCGCCCGCCGCTCAGGCCACCGCGATCATTGGCGGGGTCGCCATTTTCGAACCGATCGGGCAGCACGAAATAAATGACTTCATCCTCCGGCGGGCGGGCGCGGTAATCCTGCGCCACCACCGGGGTCGCCGCCCCGGTCAGCCCCATCGCCACCGCGATCAGCCAGCGCCGGATCATGCCGCCACCGCCTGATCGGCCGCGCAATGTGCCGCGATAAAGGCCGCATGGTCGGGCAAGCGCCCCGCCACCTGATCGACATGTCGTTTTGCCAGCGTCATAAACTCGCCCAGCTCCTCGCGCGAAAGGGCGTCGGCAAACGGATGATAACCGCGCGGCATCACGCCCTGACCAATCAACACTTGCAGCCAGCCGACCTCGGTGAATAATTCCTCATGCTCGCGGAACAACCGACCGCTGCTGCGAAACAGCGCCAGCTTGTGCGCCAGGCTGTCGGGGATCGCCATGTCGCGGCACGCTACCCAAAACGGCCCGTCGCGGCGGTTGGCGTGATAATGCAGAATCAAAAAGTCGCGGATCGCCCGCCATTCGAAATCGGTCTGGCGGTTGAATTCGGCGATATCGGCGGCATCAAACCCGCGCGTCGGGAATAACTGGAGCAATCGGGCAATCCCGGCCTGCACCAGATGGATGCTGGTCGATTCGAGCGGTTCCATAAACCCGGCGGCCAAGCCCAGCGCGACGCAATTCTTCACCCATGCCGCCCGCCGCTTGCCGGTCGTGAATTTGAGCGGGCGCGGATCGCCGAGCGGCGCGCCGTCGAGATGGGCGAGCAGCGTTGCCGCTGCCGCATCGTCGCTGACAAAGTCGCTGCAATAGACATAGCCATTGCCGGTGCGGTGCTGGAGCGGGATCCGCCATTGCCACCCGGCGTCGCGCGCGCTGGCCCGCGTGAACGGCGTGAGGGGTGCTGCCCGCGCGCACGGCACCGCCAGCGCCCGGTTGCACGGCAACCAATGCGACCAATCCTCATACCCCGCGCCCAGCGCTTGTTCGATCACCAGCGCGCGAAAACCGGAGCAGTCGATGAACAGGTCGCCTGCCACTTGTTCGCCGCTCACCAGCGTGACGTAATCGACAAACCCGTCCTCGCTGCGCAGCGTAACGCCCGCGATCCGCCCCTCCGTCCGCACCACCCCGCGTGCCTCGGCATAGCGGCGCAGATAGGCGGCATAGAGCCCGGCATCGAAATGGAACGCATAGTCATAGCCGCTTGGCAAACGCCCCGGCTGGTCCATCGGCGGGGCAAAGCGATTGCCAGCCGCCGCGCGCGCCGCCGACGAATAATCCCACAGCGACGCCGTGCTGCCCTCCGACCGCGCGCGCAGCCAATAATGGTGGAACGGCAACAGGCCAAGCGGCCGCCCGACCGCGCCAAAGGCGTGGATATAGCGCTGATCCGCCCCGCCCCAGCCGTCAAATTCGATCCCGAGCTTGAATGTCCCTTGCGTCGCACGGACGAATTCGGGCTCGTCAATGCCCAGCCCGGCATTGAACAGTTTGAGCTGCGGGATGGTGGCCTCCCCCACCCCGACCGTCCCGATTTCGTCGGATTCGATCAGCCGGATGTCGGCTTGCCCGCCGGTGAACCGGGCAAGCGCCGCCGCCGCCATCCAGCCTGCGGTGCC
>PNLG01000336.1 GCA_013822915.1 Sphingomonas sp.
TGTGGCGAGCGCATTGCCCAGATTATTCTGCGTCATCGCCCAATCGGCGGGCATCGCGGCGTGGGTGCGCACGGTCAGCGCGGCGCGATAGGCGGCAACGGCGTCTGCCAGCAGCGTCAGCCCCGCCTCCCCCCCGGTCCGCTCACCCTGCGTCAGGAGCGCATTGCCAAGATTATTCTGCGTCATCGCCCATTGGGCGGGCATCGCGGCGTGGGTGCGCACGCTCAGCGCGTCGCGATAGGCGGCAACGGCGTCTGCCAGCAGCGTCAGCCCCGCCTCCCCACCGGTCCGCTCGCCCTGCCTCTGGAGCACATTGCCCAGCAGGTTCGACCACGCCCAGAACGCATCGGTGTCGCTGCCTCCGCGCAACCGCGCCTGCATCGTCCGCGCGCGTGCAATAGCGGCGTCGAGCGCCCCGCGCGCGCCGAACAGGGTGCCATGGTCCAGCAATTTCTCGGTCGCCTGCCATGCGGTGTCATCGGCGCCCGCCCGGTCGAACGGCGCGAGCATTGCCTCTGCCGCTGCCCAATTGCGATCGGCATCGGCCCAATCGAGTGCGAGCAGCGCAGTCCCCGCCGCCGCTCCCTGCATCTGCGCAATGTTGCGCACGGGCTCGACCAATTTGTCGCGCGCGACCTGCACCGCTTCGGCATAAAGCGCGCGGGCGCGATCAAGATCGACATCGGGTTCGGTCAGCGCTTCCTCGGCAGCGGCTTTCAGCGAGGCGACATGATTGTCGATCACCGTGATCTGGCGCACCTGGTCCAGCAACGCGCGATACCCGTGCTCGAACCGCGCGATCTCGTCGAGAATCTCCTCCCGGCTGGCATCGGGCCGGATGGCAATGAAGCGGGCCATGGCCGCGATCAGCGTGTCATCGCTCAACTTGCTGCCCGCCGCCTGCGCGCGAATAAAGGCGAGCATCTCTGTCTGGAATGCCTCATCCCTTGTCCGATCGTCGTGCGCAGCGCGCTCCAGCCGCCCGACGCCGGCCGCCACTTCGATCACCAGGTCAAGCGTCAGCAGCGGGGCATAGGCCGGGTCGTCCTTGGCGACGCACATCGCCCGCTCGACAACCTCAAGGGCAAAACGGCGCGAGAGGGACGGGGCTTCACCCGGCGGCGGGGCCGCGAACAGCGCAGCGCAGGCCGCATCCCGCGCCGCGAGCCGGTCGACAACCAGCGCCGCCGCCGCTGCCGGATAGACCGCACTCCCCTTCAGCGCCGTTGCCGCCAACCCCTGCCGCGTCGGCAGGCAGTCGGCGATATGATCCCCCATCGCATTGACGGCGAGGGCAATCGCGTCGCGCTCCGCCTGTGGCTGGTCGGCGCGGTCCCAATCCTTCAGCACCGCAAGGCGCATTTTGTCGATCAGCGCTGCTGAATCGAGCCCGTGCTTAGCGCACCCCTCGCGGTAACGAGCGATCAGCGCCGAGCCGCCGATGATGGCGCCTGCGGTCAATCCACCGTCGAGCGCGCCCATCGACGCCGCACCCAGCGCACACCCCATGGCGGTCAGCGGTTCGAGCATCTTGTTCAGCATCGCGAACTCCCCGATTCGCTTAAAGTATAGGCGGCAATTAATTACGCCGAAAGATCATTCATCGCCCATCGCTATCAAACAACCCCGCCAGTTGTTCGATCATTGTCCCGCCCAATTGTTCGGCATCCATGATCGTCACTGCGCGCGAATAATAGCGCGTTACATCGTGGCCGATGCCGATTGCGCATAATTCCACGGGTGACCGCGTTTCGATCCAGCCGATGACTTGGCGCAAATGCCGCTCCAGATAGGACCCACTATTCACGCTCAACGTCGAATCATCCACCGGCGCGCCGTCCGATATCACCATCAGGATACGGCGGTCCTCGCGCCGCGCGATCAGCCGGGCATGCGCCCACAGCAGCGCCTCGCCGTCGATATTTTCCTTCAACAACCCCTCGCGCATCATCAGCCCGAGCGCGGGCTTGGCGCGGCGCCACGGTTCATCCGCTTGTTTATAGATGATGTGGCGAATATCGTTCAGCCGCCCCGGTTGCGGCGGGCGCCCGGCGGCGAGCCAGGATTCGCGCGCCTGCCCCCCCTTCCACGCACGGGTGGTAAAGCCCAGAATCTCGGTCTTGACCCCGCAGCGTTCCAGCGTGCGCGCAAGAATATCGGCGCTGATCGCCGCGATGGAGATTGGCCGCCCGCGCATCGACCCCGAATTGTCGATGAGCAGCGTGACGACCGTGTCCTTGAACTCGGTATCGCGCTCGATCTTGTAGGAGAGCGACTGCATCGGGTTGACGATCACGCGCGCGAGCCGCGCGGCATCGAGCAGCCCTTCGTCCTGATCGAAATCCCAACTGCGGTTCTGCTGCGCCATCAACCGCCGTTGCAGCCGGTTGGCAAGCTTGGTCACCGCGCCCTGCAAATGCACGAGCTGCTGGTCGAGATAGGCGCGCAGGCGGGCGAGTTCATCGGCGTCGCACAATTCGGTTGCGGCGACTTCCTCGTCAAAGCTTTGCGTCCATGCCTTATATTCGAACTGCGGGGCAAAATCGCTGAACGGGCGATTGGGCCGCACCGGCATCATCCCGTCTTCGCCCTCTTCGCCCGGCTCGCCATCGGCATCGTCGAAACTGTCGTCGGACTGCTGGCTCTGCTCGCCGTCCTGCTGGTCGGAATCAGCGGAGTCGCTGCGCTGTTCGATTTCGCCCTGACCCTCATTGCCGGCGTCCTCGCCCTGGTCGCTGTCGTCCTGCTGCTGGTCGTC
>PNLG01000036.1 GCA_013822915.1 Sphingomonas sp.
CCGATCCCGGTGTTCAACAATGGTCGCGCCGCGATTGCGCAGGCGACCGCGCAGCGGACCCAGGCGGATGCGCAGCGCCGCGTGACCGCGCTCGACATCGAACAGGCGATCACGGACGCGCAGGCGCAGGCGGCCAATGCCGCAACGACGGCTCGTGCGGCGTCGGGGCCGGCGCTGGCGGCTGCACAGGAGGCCGCCCGCATCGCGCGGATCGGCTATCGCGAGGGCAAGTTCGGCCAGCTCGAATTGCTCGATGCTGAACGCACGCTCGCCGAAACGCGGGTCGCCGCGATCGACGCGCTTGCCAATTACCAGAATGCCCGCGCGCAAGTGGAGCGACTGACCGCTCGTGCGCCCAATGGGGGGAATCAGTGATGAAGAGCTTTTATCTCGCGGGCGCGGCGTCGCTCGCCCTGCTCTTGGCTGCCTGCGGCGGCAAGGATGGCGGAAACGAGGCAACTGCCGAAGGCGCAGCTGCCAATGAGACGGCAGCGGGCACGGAAAAGGGCGGTGCTGAAGGCGGTCATGCCGGTGAAGGCGTCGTCACATTGGGTGCCGACCAGATCGCCACAGCGGGCGTCCAGGTCGGACGGCCGATCATCGGCGGGGCCGGGACGATCGAGCTGCCCGCGATCATCGAGGGCGACCCACAGGGAACGCAGGTCGTCTCGGCCGCAATTGCGGGACGCGTGGTCGCGCTCACCCGTAACCTCGGCCAATCGGTCGGACGCGGCCAGACCATTGCGGTCATCGAAAGCCGCGAGGCGGCGCAGATCAAGGGCGAGGTCGAGGCGGCGCGGGCGCGGCTTCAGCTCGCTAATTCGAACCTCGCGCGCGAACAGCGGCTGTTCGCGCAGAGAGTCTCCCCTGAACAGGATCTGATCGCCGCCCGCACAGCGGCGACGGAGGCGCGGATCGCCCTGACGCAGGCGCAGAGCATGGTTTCGGCGGCGGGTGTCGGCGGCGGCGGGCTCAACCGGCTCGGCATTGCCGCGCCGATCTCGGGCCAGATCATTGCGCGCCCCGTGACGCTGGGACAAACGGTCGCGGCGGATGCCGAACTCTATCGCATCGCCAACCTGAGCCAGGTGTCGATCGCGCTTAATCTCAAGCCCGAGGATGCGGGCCGGGTGCGTCCCGGCAATACGGTGCTGGTGAAGGCGGCAGGCCGTCAGGCGACCGCCCGCGTGACCTTCGTGTCGCCGGCGCTTGATCCGCAGACGCGGCTCGTGCCTGCGCTCGCCACCCTCGACAATCGCGGTGGCGAATGGCGGGTCGGCGAGCCTGTGACGGCAGCCGTGCAGCTCACGGGCAGCGGCGGGAGCGGGGCGGTCCGCGTGCCGACGACGGCGGTCCAGAGTTTGGAGGGTAAGCCGGTCGTGTTCGTCCGCACGCCCACCGGTTTCAAGGCGACCCCGGTCCAGCTCGGCGATGCGTCGGGCGACACGGTGATCGTCCGGTCGGGCCTGACCGGCAACGAACAGATCGCCACCACCGGAAGTTTCACGCTCAAGGCCGAGATCGGCAAGGGCGAAGCGAGCCACGAGGATTAAGCCATGATCGCCCGTATCGTAACCTGGGCGGTCGAGAAGCGCTGGCTAGTCCTGCTCCTCACCGTCATCGTCGCCGCCATCGGCGCCTTTTCCCTCTACCGGCTACCGATCGACGCGGTGCCGGACATCACCAACAATCAGGTCCAGATCAACGTCCGCGCGCCTGCCCTCTCGCCCGAGCTGGTCGAGAAGCAGGTGTCGTTTCCAATCGAAACCGCGCTCGCCGGCACCCCCGGCCTGGAATATACGCGCTCGTTGAGCCGCAACGGCTTCGCGCAGATCACGGCGGTCTTTTCGGACGCGACGGACATCTATTTCGCCCGCCAGCAGGTGGGCGAGCGTCTGCGGGGCGTGCAAGAGAATCTGCCCGACGGCGTGAACCCTGAAATGGGTCCGATCGCGACAGGCCTGGGCGAGGTGTACATGTACACCGTTCGTCTCGATCATCGCGAGGACGACAAGCACAAGCCCGGTGAACCGGGCCAACAGCCCGATGGCAGCTACATCACGCCAGAGGGCGAGCGACTGACGACCGAAGAGGACAAGGCGACCTACCTGCGCACCGCGCAGGACTGGATCGTGACGCCGCTTCTGAAGACCACACCGGGCCTCGCCGGTGTCGACTCGATTGGCGGTTACGCCAAGCAGTTCCTCGTCGTGCCCGACGTGCAGAAGCTGGCCTCGCTCGGCATCACGCTGACGGACCTGGGAAATGCGCTGGAGCGCAATAACACCAGCGTCGGCGGTGGCTTCGTCAATCGCAATGGCGAAGGTCTGGCTGTTCGCTCGGATGCGCTCGTTCGCAATGCCAGCGAGTTGGCCAGGACCGTGATCGCGACACGTAACGGCGTGCCGATCACGGTCGAACAAGTTGCGACTGTGAAGACGGGTCAGGCGATCCGCATGGGTTCGGCATCGGAGAACGGTACCGAAGTCGTCGTCGGCACGGCGATCATGCGGATCGGCGAGAACAGCCGCATCGTGTCGACCGCGGTCGCTGAGAAACTGAAGACGATCAACGCTTCGCTGCCTCCTGACGTCGTAATTCAGCCGGTGCTGAACCGCACCGAGCTGGTCAATTCGACGATCAAGACGGTCGCGAAAAACCTGTCCGAAGGCGCGGTGCTGGTCATCGTCGTGCTCTTCCTGCTGCTCGGCAACTTCCGTGCGGCCCTGATCGCGGCG
>PNLG01000027.1 GCA_013822915.1 Sphingomonas sp.
AGCACCTGGAGATTATGGGTCGCGCGCGGCACCACGGTCGCGATGATCACATCGGTGACGGCGTGGCGGTCGATCCCCTCTAGCTGGAGGAGTTGATTGAGCCACACGGCATATTCATCCGCCGTGCGCCGCGCGTCGGTCGCGATCCGCCACCGGGTGCGGATGTCGCCCCCCTCGACCACTGCAAACACGA
The DNA here is from genome assembly GCA_013822915.1 of Sphingomonas sp. Taxonomy (GTDB): domain Bacteria; phylum Pseudomonadota; class Alphaproteobacteria; order Sphingomonadales; family Sphingomonadaceae; genus Sphingomonas. The sequence continues at coordinate 194 of PNLG01000027.1, forward strand.
CATTGGTGTTGCCGACATCAATCGCAAGCAGCATGGCGCGTCGCCCCCCTTCGAGCCGATCAGATCAGGAAAACATCGCCTGCGTGGATGGCACGAACGCGCCCATCCGCCAAGCGCAGGATGAGCGCGCCATCGCTGTCGAGCCGCTCGAACAGCCCCTCCGCCCGCTCGCCATCGGGCAGGTTGACGGCAAGCGCGGTGCCCGGCGGATGCGCGCGCGCGGTCCAGGCATCGCGGATGACGCCCAGCCCCTCGCCTCGCCAGCGACCGAGCCAGCGCGCAAATGTGTCGGCAAGTGTTTGCGCAAACTCGGCGGGGTCGGGCGCCGGGCCGTGCGCGGCAAGGCTGGTCACTCGCCGGTCGAGATCGGCCGGATGATGCGCAAGATTAACGCCAACCCCGATGACCACTGCGTCGCCTGCGCGTTCGAGCAATATGCCGGCAAGCTTGGCCCCACCGAGCAACAGGTCATTGGGCCATTTGATCGCCAAATCGGCGCCGGGCGCATAGACGCCAACCGCCTCATCGAGCGCCACCGCGACGACCAGCGCCAGCGTCGCCGCCGCCGGATCGCCGCTCCGCAACCGCACAAGCGTTGAGCCATAGAAATTGCCCGGCGGCGATTGCCACACCCGCCCCTGCCGCCCACGCCCGCCGGTCTGCCGGTCGGCGCGCAGCCACAATCCCTCCGCCGCGCCGTTTGCGGCCAGCGCCAGCATGTCGGCATTGGTCGATCCCGTCTCGGCGACGGCGCGGATATTTGGGATCAGAACAGCGCCTCTGCCGCCGCGACGCTCCAAGCGCCAAGTGCTGGGATCAGGAAATAGCCGAGCGGCGACAGGAATATCGTCGACGCCACGATCATCCCGCCCTCCACCCGGTCGCTGACCGGCGCAAAGGCAGCGGCCGGTTCATCAAAATACATCGTCTTGACGATGCGCAGATAATAATAGGCGCCCACCGCCGACAGCGCGATGCCGATCGCCGCATAAACGAACAGCCCCGCCGCCACCGCTGCCTGAAACACCGCGAACTTGGCATAGAAACCGAACAGCGGCGGAATGCCGGCGAGCGAAAACATCATGACCGCAAGCGCAAATGCCAGGCCCGGCCGCGTCTGCGACATGCCCGAGAGGCTGGCGACGCTTTCGATCGACTGGCCGCCCGCGTCCTTCATCTGGAGCACGACCAGGAAACTGCCCAGCGTCATCACGACGTAAATCGCCATGTAGATCAGCACCGCCGCCACACCTTGCTGCGTGCCCGCCGCCAAGCCCACCAGCGCGAACCCGACATTGTTGATCGAGCTATAGGCGAGCAGCCGCTTGATATTGCTTTGCCCGATCGCCCCCACTGCGCCGAGCACGATCGAGGCGAGCGACGCAAAAACCACGATCTGGCGCCATTCGAACAGAGCCGGGCCCATTGCCTCGATCGCAACCCGCACCGCCAGCAACATCGCGGCAACCTTTGGCGCAGAGCCGAAAAAGGCCGTCACCGGCGTCGGCGCGCCCTCATAAACATCGGGCGTCCACATGTGAAACGGCACCGCGCTCATCTTGAAGGCAAGACCTGCAAACACGAATACCAGCCCGAACAGCAATCCCTTGGAATGCGCGCCCGTATAAGCGGTTGCAACCGCGTCGAACATCGTCGTGCCCGAAAAGCCGTAAACCAGGCTGATGCCGTAAAGCAGAATGCCGCTCGCCAGCGCTCCCAGCACGAAATACTTCAGACCCGCCTCCGCCGATCGCAAATCGCGGCGCATCATGCTGGCCAGCACATAGGCGGCAAGGCTCTGCAACTCCAGCCCGACATACAGCGTCAGCAAATCGCCCGCCGACACCATCATCCCCATGCCGACCGCCGCCAACAGGATCAGGACCGGATATTCCGGCCGCATCGCATCACCCGATGTCTGTTCGAAAAAGCGCGGCGCCATCAGAATCGCCGCCGCCGCCGCGCCATAAATCAGCACCTTGGCAAAGCTTGCAAACGCATCGGCCTTGTACAGCCCGCCAAAGGCATCGCCGCCGCTCGACGCCGGACCGACCAGCGCAATCGCCGCACCAATCAGCACCGCCACTGCTGTCCACCCAATTGCTCGCGAGGCCGCAGGCGTGCTCCACGCCGCCGCCATCATCAGCACCAACGCCCCGACCGACAGGATGATTTCGGGCAGCGTCATCAGCAGATTATTGTGCATTTCCATATCAGTGCGCCTCCGCCTGCGCGGTTGCCGGGGTCGGCGCATGGCCGGGCGTCGGCTGCGAATCGCCCTCCGGTTGCGCGCGGGCGACCCGCGCGACCAGCGTTTTCGCATCGCCGCGCATCGGCGCGATAAAGCTTTCGGGGTAAACGCCCATCCACAGCACCGCCGCCGCAATCGGGGCGAGCAGCGCCACTTCCCGCACGCTCAGATCGGGCATGACGCGCACGTCATCATGCACCAGCTCGCCAAAGGCGACCCGGCGATAGAGGTAAAGCATATAACCCGCGCCCAATATGATCCCGGTCGTGCACAGGAACGTCGCCAG
>PNLG01000292.1 GCA_013822915.1 Sphingomonas sp.
AATCGCGCTGATGCTGTCGCTCGCGCTGACGTCGCTCATCAAAGCATGGCTGCTGGGCCGCTTGCTCGGCGCGTCAGTGTCGGGGTGGCGGTGGCAATTGGCGGTGGCAGCAGGCGTTGCGATCGTTGTCGGCAGCGTGTTCACCGCGCTTCCGCAAAGTCTCGAATGGGCAGAACTGGTGTTCGGCCTGCCTGCGATTGTGGCGAGCTATTTGTTCGTGATTTGGCGGCTCGCTTTTGGTCCAGAGGATCGCGCGCTCTTCGCTCAAAAGCCCAAGACGGGGGTTAGGGTGTGATCATGATCGATTGAATCGATTGTGGATTCCTCGATTGGCCGGGCTCTGGGTCAACATGGGCGACGTCAGTTTGTTCGAACCACCCTCGGGGGCGGGTCGTGGCCTCCCTGGTCGGCGACAGGCGATCCACATCGCGCTGTCGCTTTCAATGCCGTCGACGCGGCGCGCCCGGCCTTCCAGGTCAGCGAAGGATGCCAGCGCTGTCCCGCCCTCCAGGCGCTGAGCGCGCTGCCGGGGCGGGCGGTCAGCGCCCGAGGACTCCGCCCAACCGATGATGCCGTGACCAGATTTCTCTAGTGAGATTGAACCGATCGGCAAAGGAGTGGCGCGATGAATGATACCGGGCCAGCCCCTTTTTTACCGCTCAGGTCTGTGTTGCATTGCTCGATACCCGCCCTGTTCACCGATGCCCACTGTCGTGCGATTGCAGCGCGTTGATCGCCTCATGAGTGCGCGCCTCCACGTCTTCACGCGAGAGGCCGGGCGGAATCGGATCGGCAAAGCGAAACGTCACCACCCCGCAACGCTTGGCACCAGTGCGCGGCCACAATCGCCCCGAATCGATCGCGATTGGCACCACCGGCAGCTCGAGCGCGCGATACAGCCCGGCAAAGCCCGATTTCAGCGGCGGCGCGTCGCCCGCCGCCACCCGCGTCCCTTCAGGAAAAATCAGCACCGACCGCCCGGTTTCGCGCGCCGCCTTGGCGTCACGGATCATCTGGCGTAACGCGGGCGCTGATGCCTCTCGGTCCGCGACGATCATCCCGTAGCGCTGCGCCGCCCAGCCCCAGAGTGGGATCTGCGCCAGCTCGCGCTTGAGCACGATCACTGGATCGCCCAATTCAAGCGCAAGCTCGAACGTCTCGATCATCGCATGGTGCTTGCCTGCATAGAGATATTGCCCCGGCGGCGGGCGATTTTCAAACCGACACGTAATGCCCAGCGTCAACCACACGATCAGCCGATGCCAACGGATCCAGCCATGGACATTGGCGAGCAGCGCGCGGCGGCCGCACAGCGCGGTAATCGGCGTTGCCAGCACGAACAAAACCGTGCCGCCATAAAATAGCGCCATGAACGCCGCCGTTCGCCCCCATGCGATCATCAGCCACCAAGACCAAAGGCGAGCGCAAACTGGCGGACCAGCAGCTTGTTATACTCGATCAGCAACAACCCCGGTTCGGGATTACCCGGCACCCCGTCGCCAATCACCATGACATCGGGCCCCAGCGCATGCGCCAGTTCGAGCCGGGCGCGCCGCAAATGCCAGTCGGACGTCACCAGCCGCACCGAGGTATAACCGTGGGAGCGCACCCAGGCGCGCGTTTCCTCGGCATTAGAGCGCGTGTCGACTGCTTCATGGCCAAGGTCGATGCAACAGCCAAACAGCTTGCGCGGCACCCGATATGCCCGGGCGAGCGCGCGAGGGCCAACGCCGGGGGCAACCCCGCTGACCAACATCCGCCGGGCGGCACCGGCGCGCAACATCGCCAACCCCCGGTCGATCCGGCCCGGACCGCCCGTGAGCACGACGATCGCATCGGTTGGCCGCGTCGGCACCAACCCGGGAAGCGCGAGCATAAACCAGCCAAAGCCCAGCACCCAAAGGAGCGCGACTGTCGCCACCAGCCGCCTGATCACAAGCGCTGTTCCAACAACCGCAGCACCGCCAGCCGCGCGGCGACGATCGCCAGCAGGGTGAATAGCACCGGCAACGCGATGAGGATGAGCCAGTCGCTTAGCCCAAAGCGGACGCCGCCCACCAGATCGGCACCAAGCCCAGCCACCTGCACCCCGACAAACGCGCAGAGCACCAGCCCGACGGCCGACCCAATCAGCCCGCCAATCAGGGTGTCGCGCGCGATCCGGCGCTGAAACAAGCGCGCAATCTGGCCATCGGTAGACCCCAGCATGTGCAGCACGTCGATCGTCTCGCGGTGGCGGTCAAGCCCGGCACGCGCGGCCAGTGCCACCACCGTCGTCGTCGCCAGCGCCATCAATACCACCAAGCCGACGGCAAGCGCGATCATCAACTGCATGAACCGCGCCACCGGCGACATCCAACTTTCATAACGGTCTAGCCGGGCGTCAGGCACCGCGCGCGCAATTTGATCGGCAATCCGGGCCAGCCGCGCAGGATCGGGGCGGCGCACCTCGACATCGATCATCGCCGGAATCGGAAGATCAGCCACATCACCCTGATCCCCCAGCCAGGGGCGCAGCATCGCAATCAGCGCGCCGCGATCAACACCTGCCGCCCGCGCGACGTCGGGGTTGGCTTGCAACAGCGCCATCAGCCGTGACTCGGCAGCCGCCCGTCGGGCCGGATCAGCCTCCACCAGCTGCACCGTCAGTCGCCCGGCCAGCTGTGTGTCGAGCGATCGCGCCGTCGCCAGCGCGCCG
>PNLG01000129.1 GCA_013822915.1 Sphingomonas sp.
TTGACCATCGCCTCCGCGCTGGTCTGCACACTTGCCTCGATCGCGCGGCGCTCCTCGTTCAGCCGGTCGAGCTCGGCGGCGATCGCCTGCGCCTCGGCGGGGTCGTCGGTCGTGAGCAGTCGCACGCCAAGGTCCGATTTGCCGACCCGCCCGCCCGCATTGATGCGCGGCCCCAGCGCAAAACCAAGATCGGTCGCGGTCGGCGCGCGGGTGAGGCGCGCGACATCGAGCAGCGCGGCAAGCCCGATGTTGCGCCGCTTGCCCATCACTTTCAGCCCCTGCGCCACCAATGCCCGGTTGAGCCCGCGCAGCGACGCCACATCAGCGACGGTGCCCAGCGCAACAATGTCGAGCAGGTCGAGCAGGTCCGGCGCGTCCCGGCCAACGAAATACCCGCGCCCGCGCAATGTTCGGATCAGCGCGGCGCCGAGCAGAAACGCGACACCCACCGCCGCCAGATGGCCGTGCGCCGCCCCTTCACCCTCGTCCAGCCGGTTCGGGTTGACGAGCGCATAGGCAGCGGGAAGTTCGGTCGCGCATTTATGGTGGTCGACAACGATCACATCGACCCCGACGCCACGCGCCATCTCCAGCGCCTCAAACGCCTGCGCCCCGCAATCGACCGTGACGATCAGGCTCGCGCCATCGCCCGCCAGTCGCACCAATGCCTCACCCGATGGGCCATAGCCCTCCATCAGCCGGTCGGGGATGTACGCCACCGGGTCCAGCCCCAGCGACCGCAGCAGCCGGATCATCAGCGCTGCCGACGTCGCGCCGTCGACATCATAATCGCCGAACACCGCCACCCGCTCGTCGCCAAGCACCGCCGCCGCCAGCCGTTCGGCAGCCCGGTCCATGTCGCGAAAGATTGACGGGTCGGGCATGAAGCCGCGGATCGTCGGGCTGCGGTGCGCCGCCACCGTCTCCTGCGTGCAGCCGCGCGCCAGCAGGAGTTGGGTGACGAGATCGTCGCCGGTCAGGTCTTGGCGGGCATCAGTTTCAAGTGCGCGCCACCGCCACGGCTGGCCGAGGATCGAATGGGTGATGTTGAGGACGTGGGACACGAACGCGGCTTAGCGCGATCCTCCTGTCATGGGCAATTCCCCGCGCCTGATTGGCTGGCTCCCCTCACCGCCGTGCGCGTTCGTCGTCGCGTTGCACGATCAGCTTGCGGACCCGGTCGGCGGCGGTATCGAATTCGGCGGTGTCGCGCGGGCGCAGCGTTGCCGCGCGGCGATAGGCATCGATCGCGGCTTCATACTCGCCGCGCGCCTCCGCACAGATACCAACGTCATAGGCAAGCGAGAATTGCGGTGCCGCTGCCTCCATTGCTTCCAGTTCGCGGCATGCGCCGGGCAAATCGCGCTGCGTCGCCCGGATCGCGTCCTTGAAGCGGGCATGCATCTCCTTTGGCATACCGTCGCGGCTTTCAAAGAAGCGCGGGGTATAGCGTTCAGTGCGCGGCGAGATTTCGCGCGCGAGCTCATCGGCGATGCTGTCGGTCATGCCGCGCACCGCGCCATCGACGGCGCCGGGGGCGGATTGACCGGGGCACCACTTCACCTCGTTATGGCGGGGTTTGCGGGTGGAATAGGCGATGCGTCCATCGCTAGCGCGGGTGATTCGCAAATCGGCGGTCACGTCGATGGTGCGCTTGCGACAATAGATGGTTTGCTTTTCCTTGCGGACGCATTCCTCCTTGCCGGCTTCGTTCCGCTTCTTTTCGACGCAATTCTCGCGCTCTTCGGTGACGCGCAATTCGTTGATTTCGGTGGTCACCAAACCCGACAGCAACCCATCGACATCGCCCGGCGCGCGCCCGTTTAGCGCGACGACGCTGTAATGCCCCCGGTTGCTGAGCGCGCGTTCGAGCGCAAAGCCAAGCGCCGAACCATCCGGCCCGTCAATCCGGTCCACGCCCATCCGCTTCAGGAAACTCGGCTCGCGGTAATCGGCGGGAAAACGCCCGGTCAGCGTCACCGTTTCGGCCAGCGCGGCGCCTGTGCCCAACAATGCCAACGCCGCCAATGATAGCGCTATTCGACCCATGCCCCATCCCCCGATCTTGTTTGGAAGACAGGATAAGCGATGCGCGCGTCACAGCCAACTGCGTTCGCGGAACCATTTGGTGATGATGTATTTCACCCCGCGCCCCACCGGCATCCCCTCGTGCAGGGTCAGATCATTCGGGCGGCCATCGACGGCCATGTTGTTCCACGCGAGCAGCAGGCCGCGCTTGGGCGCGATGCGAAAGCCCGCTTGCGGAAACCAGGTCGCGCCGCCCTCCTCGACATCGCACAGATAAACCATCGCGGTCCAGGTCCGCTGGCCGCCTTGCGCGGTGACTTGGCGCCAATAGGATTGGGTTTCGAAGAAATAATCGTGATGTGCGCGAAATTGCTGGCCCGGCGCATAGCGTTGCCCCTGGATCGTTTCGCCCTGTTCGGGGGGAATGCCGAGCAGCGCGGCAATGGCTTCGTCCACCGGGCGGATGTCGGGCGCCCAGCGTTCGAGGTCGCAGCTCTCGCTGGTGCGAAAATTCTGCTCGGGCTTGTCGCTTAGCAGGGTGGACGGGCGGCGGCCCGCGTCGATGCGCGCGATCAACGTGCGGCACGTCGCGGCATCCAGAAAATCGTCATGGCAATAGGCCTGCACGCCCGGCGCGGCGATGGCCCGGACGGCGGGA
>PNLG01000059.1 GCA_013822915.1 Sphingomonas sp.
GATTGGCGGCCATCCACCCCGCCGTTCCCCCGCCCAATATCGCGATCCGCACCGGCTTCATTCGGGCGCCTTGGCCAACAACCACGTAAAGATTTCAGGCAATCGCGCCGCCCAGGCATTTTCCTCATGCGCCGCGCCCACATAGCTGCGGGTCTCGAAATCGCGCTGCGGTTGCCAGCCGATGCTGATGAGCTTGCGGTCAATCTCGGTCTGATAGGGGCCGTAAAACTGATCGAGCGTCTGATCGCCATGATCGAACCAGATACGGCGACCATTGGGGGGGCCGAGCTGGTTGGTCAGAAATGCCTCCCACACCGCCAGCACGCGTGGCTGATGCGGCCCGACCCGGTCGGGCAGCGCCAGCGGCCAATGCGTCGACACGCACGCAGCCCCCCCGAACACGTCGGGATATTCGGCAATCGCATAAAGCGAGATCAACCCGCCCATACTCGATCCGGCGACATGGGTGTTCGCGCGGTCCTTCGCGGTGCGATACTTCTTGTCGATCATCGGCTTCAGCTCGGTGACGATAAAGCGCAAATAACTGTCCGAATAGATCGGCCCCATCAGGAACCGATCTGCCTCTGCCTGCAAGTCAGCGCCAAGCGCTTCATAGATTTTCTGCGGGAAATATTGTCGCGCACGCGCCGGTTGATGGTCGATCGCGACGATGATCGCGCCAGCGGTCGCGCCCTCAGCAATCAGCTTCAGCATCGCCTTATCGGCCGCCCAAACCTTGTTATAGCCCGACCGCTTCGGGAAAAACACATTCTGGCCGTCGTGCATGTAAATCACCGGCCAGCGCGTGTTACCCTTTGCATAGCCGGGCGGGAGCCAGATCGTCACGCGCGCGGCGTCGATGTTTTTGGATGTCAGCCGCGACAGCTCGACGAAACTGCCCGCCGCCGCTGCCGTCTTGGCCGTGCGCGCGACCGCCGACGCTGATGCAGGCAGGGCCAGCACCAAAATCAGCGCGCACATGAGCAAGCGGCGGATCATTTGCGCCCCTGCGCGACAAAGCGAATCGCCTGTCCGCCGCCCGGCGCCAGTGCCAGCATCAGCGTGTCGGCGGCGTTGACCTTGCGGGTTTCGATCACGATCGAATGGCGCTTGACGGTGCGGTAATCGGCATCGTCGCCGTCGCGGTAAATCTGCGCGAGATAGGTTTTGCCGGGGTCCAGAAAGCTGAGCGACACCGGAATGCGCCGCGCTTCTTCATCACCCACCGCGCCCAAAAACCAGTCCGCCCCGCCGCGCGGTCGCCGGGCAATCACCGCATGGTCGCCCACTTCGCCGGCCACGACGCGCGTATCGTCCCAATCGGTCGGCACGTCCTTGATGAACTGGAATGCACCGGGATATTTCGCATAGTTTTCGGGCGTGTCGGCGGCCATCACGACGGGCGAATAGAGCACGACATACAGCGCCAATTGCTTGGCAAGGGTCGACAAGATATCGCTGTCATTTTGCCCTTTCAGGCTCAAAATACCGGGGGTGAAATCCATTGGCCCCTCCAACATCCGGGTAAACACCAGATTGGCCTCATGCTCGGGCGGATTCTTGCCCCCCCAGGCGTTATACTCCATCCCGCGCGACCCCTCACGCGCGACCCAATTGGGGTAGGTGCGTTGCAGCCCGGTGCCCTTGATCGGCTCGTGGCTGTCGATGGCGACCTTGTAGCGCGCCGCTGCCTCCAGCACGCGGACAAAGTGGTTCGACATCCACTGCCCCTCATGCCATTCGCGCAGCACGCTACCGTCGGGCGCGATACGCTCGATTTGGGCCGCGTCGGTCACATAGCCGGTTTTGACGACCCGCTCGCCATGGTCGGCGGCGAATTTGAACGCAGGCTCGAACTGATTTTCGTAATGGCTCGCCGCGCCCCCGGTTTCGTGGTGGCCGATCAGCCGCACACCCTTGGACGCGGCATAGGCGGCAAGCGCATCGGCGTCGAAATCCTCGGTGGGGCGGGCGAAATCCATGTCATTGCCATTGCCGAACCAGTCGCCGTCCCAGCCGATATTCCACCCTTCGACCAGCACATGGCCGATGCCGCTGGCGGCGGCAAAATCAATATAGCGTTTGACATTGGCGTTAGTGGCGCCGTGCTGGGCCCCGCGCGCCCAGCTCCACTCGCCCTTGATCATGTTCCACCAAACGCCCGCAAACTTGCCGGGCTTGAACCAGCTGACATCGCCCAGCTTGTTCGGCTCGTTCAGGTTGAGCATCAAATGGCTCATGTAAATGCCCGGCGCGTCATCGGCGATGATGAGCGTGCGCCACGGCGTGTGCCAGGCACCGGACTTGACCACCTTGGGCAGCCCTGCCCCCGGCGTCAGCGCGGCGCGCAGTGTATTGCCCTGCGTGCGCGCGACCGCCATCGCCGAATAGTCGATCAGGGCTGCCTCATGCAGCGCGACATGGGTTCCATCGACGAGCTTCAGCGTGATCGGCGTGGCCGCCGTGCCGACTGCGGCAAGCGGGGTCTTGTTGTAGAGATATTCCTCACGATTCCACAGAAAAGCAGGCTTCCACCATGCCGTCGCCCCCTGCGCAAAGGCGAATTCGGTCAGTTCCTCGGCGATATTGGTGGTTTTGAGCGCCGATTGATCGGGGAATTGATAGCGAAAGCCAACGCCATCGTCATAGAGACGAAAAACGACATCCATTACCCG
>PNLG01000333.1 GCA_013822915.1 Sphingomonas sp.
ATGAACAGGATCAATAGCACGACCGCCGCCACGATCCCAATCAGCCGCGCGGCGTCGAGCGACCCGGTGCGCCCGCTCTCAAACAGATTATACAGCGTCGACGGGAGGTTCGCCACGATCCCGGCCATAATGATGAGCGAAATGCCATTGCCAATGCCCCGGCTGGTGATCTGCTCGCCAAGCCACATCAGGAACATCGTGCCACCGAGCAGCGAGACGACCGCACCGATGCGGAACATGATGCCCGGCTCGATCACCGCCGCTACGCCCTGCGCCGCGCCAAAGCTTTCCAGCCCGGCGGCCAGGAAATAGCCCTGGATGATCGTCAGCGCGACCGTGCCATAGCGGGTATATTGGTTCAGCCGCTTGCGCCCGCTCTCGCCCTCCTTCTTGATCGCCGCCAGCGTCGGTGACAGCGACGTTGCCAGCTGCACCGCAATCGACGCCGAGATATAGGGCGTCACACCCAGCGCGATCAGGCTCATCCGCTTTAGCGCGCCGCCTGAAAAATTGTTGAACAGGTCGAGCACGCCGCCCTTGGTCTGTTCGCCAAGCAGGCCGAGCGCGGTCGGGTCGACCCCCGGCAACGGCACATAGCTGAGCAACCGGAACACGATCAGCGCGCCGATTGTGAACCACAAACGCTTGCGAAGGTCGGTTGCCTGCGAGAATTTCGCGAGGCTGATGCTGGAGCTTACACGGTCGGCTGCAGATGCCATTGGTATCAATCGTCCCGGAAATTGTGGCGGGCAAAACCCGTCCTCAATCGCTCATATAGGGGCGCAGGGGCACTTGTCTAATACCACGCCCCAACACCCGCACCTAAAACGCGAAACGGCGGGGCTCCCCCCGCCGCCCTGCGCGTTCGGATCAGCCCTTGGCTGCGGGCTTGTAGCTGCTCTTGCTGTATTTCTTGGCTGCGGCCTTTTCAGCGGCCGGGACGATGACGATCACTTCGACCGCCCCGCCCAGCGCTTCGACTGCCTCAATCGCGCCCTTCGACGCGCCCGCGACCTTGAAGCTCAGCTTGGTGGCAAGCGCGCCCTTGGCCAGCAACCGGACGCCGTCCTTGCCACCGCGCGCAAGCCCCGCCGCTTTCAGCGCGTCATGGTCGATCACGCCGTCGGTGGCGAGCTTGCCCGCCTCGACCGCCTTTTGGATCGCGCCCAAATTCACCTCGGCATAATCCTTGGCAAAAATGTTGTTAAAGCCGCGCTTTGGCAACCGCATGTGGAGCGGCATCTGGCCGCCTTCGAAGCCAGCGATGCTCACGCCCTCGCGGCTCTTCTGGCCCTTCTGTCCGCGCCCGGCGGTCTTGCCTTTGCCCGAGCCAATGCCCCGGCCGACGCGCATCCGCGACTTGCGGGCGCCCTCATTATCACGCAGTTCGTTGAGTTTCATTGTCTAGCACTCGCTTTCGCTTTTGTCGCGCGTTGTTCGAAGGGTTTAGCCCTCGACCTGCACCATATGCCGCACCTTTCGGATCATGCCGCGAACCTCTGGAGTATCCTCCAGCTCGCTGACCCGGTGCATCTTGTTAAGCCCCAGGCCGATCAGCGTTGCGCGCTGATCGCTGGTGCGGCGGATGGGCGAACCCGTCTGGGTAATCTTGATCGTTGCCATGTCAGCTTACTCCACGATCGCCAGCGCTTCGGCTTCGGCCACGCCCTTGTCGGCGCCACCGCGACCGAGCAGGTCGGCGATCTTCTTGCCACGACGCTGCGCGACCGCCTTCGGGCTGGTTTGCGTCACAAGCGCCTCAAACGTCGCGCGGATCATGTTATAGGGGTTCGACGTGCCGACCGACTTGGTCACCACATCGGCCACGCCCAGCGATTCGAAGACAGCGCGCATCGGGCCGCCCGCGATGATGCCGGTCCCTTGCGGTGCCGAACGCAGCGTCACGCGACCGGCGCCGAAATGGCCGTTGCCGTCATGGTGCAGCGTGCGCCCTTCCTTGAGCGGCACGCGGACCATCGCCTTTTTGGCCGATGCCGTTGCCTTGCTGATGGCCTCGGGCACTTCGCGTGCCTTGCCATGGCCAAAGCCGACCCGGCCCTTGCCATCGCCAACCACGACGAGTGCTGCAAAGCCAAAGCGCTTGCCGCCCTTCACCGTTTTCGACACGCGGTTGATATGGACGAGCTTTTCGATCAGCTCTTCGCCCTGCTCTTCCATCGGACCGCCACGGCCGCCACGGCTGTCGCGACCACCACGATTGTCCCGACCGCGACCGTCACGGTTGCCGCCACCCGGCGCCCCGCGACCACGGCCGCCACGCGGGCCGCGGCCCTGCGGCGCGTCGGCCCCTGCGCCGTCGGCACCGGCGTTCATCACATCATCGACCATATCAGAACTCCAACCCGGCTTCGCGCGCGGCTTCCGCCAGCGCCTTCACGCGACCATGAAACAAAAAGCCGCCGCGGTCGAAAACGACCTGCGTGACGCCTGCTTGCTTCGCTGCTTCGGCAACGCGCTTGCCGACGAGCGTTGCCGCGTCGATATTCGCGCCCGACGTGCCGCGCACATCCTTTTCCAGCGTCGATGCAGAAGCAATCGTCCGCCCTTCCGCATCGTCGATGACCTGCGCATAGATGTGCTTGCCCGACCGGTGGACGGACAGCCGCGGACGACCCGCACCGCGCGCGCGCAGCGCCGTGCGATTGCGGCGA
>PNLG01000335.1 GCA_013822915.1 Sphingomonas sp.
AAGGGGCGTCAATTGCGCCAGCACCACCAGCCCGATCAGGCACAACGCCACCAGCCACAGCGCGGCCGCCCGCACCGACACCGCGCCCGACGCCAGCGGACGGCGGCGGGTGCGCGCGACCTGCGCGTCAAGATCGCGGTCGATGATATCGTTATAGACACAGCCCGCGCCGCGCATCGCGACCGCGCCGATCAACAGCCATGCGATCAAATCCCACCGCTCGATCGCGCGACCCGCCAGTGTCACGCCCCATGCGCCGGGCCAGAACAGCAACCACCAGCCGATCGGCCGGTCAAACCGCGCCAGCGACGCAAACGGCCGCGCGACCCGCGGCAGACGCGCGATCAGCCCGCGATATTCGCTGTCGGGAACATATTCGGCCATGGCGCGCGGCTGTGCCATGCGTGGGCCTGCGTGTCAGCCCCTCAACCAAACACGCGGTACTCGATATAAAGCGGCGTTTCGCGCAGCCGATCGACAAAATCGGGGTCAGCGGCAAAGCCCGCCACATCATCATCGGTTGCGCGGTCGCGGTCGCTGCGGATCAGCCGCCCCTTGCTCTGGCGCAAAAGTGCGGCCTTCACGCGCTCATTGGGCATGTTCCAGCCCTTGCTCCCCTGCTGCCGGCCAAGCTCGAAATCAGTCGAAATCGCCGCGACCAGATCGTCGCGCGTCATCCGTTCCAGCCCCTGATCGGTGAGCGTGGCATTATGGCTGCCATGATGGCCGACCTTGTAGAAACGCGTGCGGGCCAGCAATTCGACCGCGGTCACTGCCCGGCCATCGGCGGAGTAATCCTGATCATGCCATGATTCCCAATTGCCCACCTGCGCGTCGGCGGCGAACAACATGATGCTGGCGTCGGGCAGTTCAAAGGCAAGCACCAGGCTGGTATTATTGGTATCGGCGTCGAGTTTCAGCGCGAGCGGCCCGGCGGCGGCCAGCCAGTCGCCATCAATCCGCCGGATGCCTTGGCGCGCGCCGCAACCCAGATCCTTGGCGCAATCATGTTTGGGCGGCGCATCGTCGCCAAAGCGGCACGGTACATGGCTGTCAAAATACCGCCCGCGCAGCCAGGCACGAATGCGCGCCGGCTCCGGCGCGTCGGGCCCCGCATCGGGCGCGGCCTCAACCTCAACGGAATGGATGCCGGTGTAGCGCCGCGAAAAGGGCGAGTGGCGCGCAAGATCATCAGCGTCTGCACCGCGTGCCACATCAAGCATCAGCGCCGCATTATATCCGCCGCGATCAAGGTAAAGGCTGCCATGCTCCGCCTTGGTCGGCAAATCCTTGAACAGCCGTTTCAAATTGCGCGGCGGCCCCAGCACATAGGCGCGCAGCGGGCTCGCAGTCGGCGTGGATAGCACGGTGCCCGGCGACAAATAGCGCGTCGCGACGCTAACCGATTTCAGTGCCTCAAAAATCGCCCGCCCCGTCAGCCTTTTGCCGCCGCCCGCGCCAAGCAGCCCGGCGTCGCCGGTCGGATCATCGCCGAGCGGGCCCAGAAATTTCTCCAGCCCCAGCGTCGCCGCCTCCGGCGCGGCCGCAAAGGGAGAGGCGGCACCACTTGCCCGGTCCGCCGCCATCCGCTCCGCCAACAGCGCAAGCGCGGTCCCGGTCTTGTCAAACCGCGCGCGCAACGCACTCGCATCGGGATCGGCCAAATCCTCGGTCCAGGCCATCCACATCTGCGCAATCTTCAGCTTGGGCGGCGTGCCGGTCGCAGGGTCGCCCAAAAACACATCGCGCGCCTGATCAAAGCCCGAAACATGGTCCCAATGTTCGTGAGTGACGACGAGCAGGTCAAGCGTGCCGCCCGTCTCCTTGACGATATCAGCGCCAATCGCGGCCATGCGCGCGGCGGCATCCGGGCTGCCGAGCAGGATGCCGCAATCAATGAGGATCGTCGATTGCACGCCCCCGGCGACAATGCGGATCAGGAAACAATCGCCGAGTAATCCCTTGTAGGACGCCCCGGGCAGCCGCGCGCGATAAAGCCGGATGAACACTTGTGGCGTGCCGGCTGCGTCGGGCGCAGGCACGGCGGGGGGTGCCGCCGGGCGGGTCCGGCGGCGGCGGGGACGGGGCGCGTCGTTGAGGCTGGTATCGCTCATCCCATGCTCCGGTGGACCAGGGCAAAGGGTTCGGCGTCGTCGTGCCCCGCCGCCCGATTGACGGCGGCGCCCATCGCATCGCCCGCACGAAAGGCGCGCTCCTCAGCCAATCGCCAGTCATTGTCGATGCGCTTGCGGATGACGCGGCGCAAGCGTCCGTCGCGCAGGTCGATATGGATCGTCGCCCCACCCCGGAACCAGAAATCGGGCCGCGCCCAGCGATCGCCCAGCGCCGCACGGTCGCCCGATGCGGCCAGCGCCTGATCCGACACGCTGAAATAGCCGCGCCGTTTTTGCATCAGCTGAACAACAAGTTGCTGCAGTTCCTGCCCATCGGGGCCGGTCCGCCGGGCAACGCGCGCCGAATGCACTTCGACACGCGGCATGCCCGCGATGCGTCGCTTCGCCTTTACCTCCGGGTCGTTCGCGTCCCAAACGCTGATCGCGCCATCGGCTGGATCGGGGCGCAGCTTGATGCCAAGCAACGCTTCCCATTCGGGCTGGTCGCGTGCCGCCGACGGGGTATTGAGCCAGTCGTGAAT
>PNLG01000444.1 GCA_013822915.1 Sphingomonas sp.
GGTGGCGACGCGTGAGCCGGGGGCGGCATAGGTCATCGCCATTTGGCAACGCGGGGCGTCAGTTGGTCGGGGCGGGTGCGGCCTCAACGATAACGCTGATCTCGACCGGTTTGCCCTGCGCATCGGGGAGCGACACCCGGCCGGGCGTGTTAAGCGCCAGCGACACGCTTGGGCGCCCGATGGTGACCGGCTGCCCATCCGCGATTAGGGCAACTTCCATCTCGACCTTGCGGCCGTTCACGATCCGGGGTTCGTGGCCAAGGGCGAGTTTGACCGAATAACCGCCGGGCCGGGCGACGCGCACCACTGCCTCGCTGCCAAGGCGCATCGCCAGGCTGGGCGCGCCGAGGATCTGACCATCCCGCGCAATCACCAATTTCACCAAATTGGTTTCGGTTTTGGGGCCGGTAAACGGTTCGTTGGCAAGCGCAATCCCCGATAGCGCAACCGCCGCCGACATGACCGAAACTACCAGGAAATTGACCATTTTAACGTCCTTGCGTTTGGTGGCGGATTCCGTCGGCTGAAGACCAGTTATCAGATTATTTCATATCGCCCTCATCCAGGCTGAGCAACATCGCATTGCCGCCTGCGCTGGTCGTGTCGGTCGAGGTCAGCCGCTCGACACAGAAGCGCGACAGGTAATGCGGCCCGCCCGCTTTGGGGCCGGTGCCCGACAGTCCCTCGCCGCCAAAGGGCTGGCTGCCGACGACCGCGCCGATCATCGACCGGTTGACGTAGAGATTACCGACCTTGGCGCGCGCCTCCGCCAATTCGCCCGCGCGCGCGATGCGGCTGTGCAGGCCCATGGTCAGGCCGTAACCCTTGGCGTTCACTCGGGCGATCGTCTCGGCAAGCGTGCCCGCGGGCCAGGTCGCGACGTGGAGGATGGGGCCGAACCATTCCTGGGTCAGCGCGTCGGCGCTGTCGAGCCGGATCAGCGTCGGCGGCACGAACAGCCCGGCCACCGGCACGTCGATGGTCTTGACGATGCGCGTGCGCTGCTCGGTGCGATAGGCCATCAGCCGGTTATACGCCGCACGATCAATGACCGGCCCGACATCGGTGCGCGGGTCGCCGGGATCACCGACGATCAGCAGGTCCATGGCGCCCGCCAGCATTTCGATCACGCTCTCGGCAATCTCCTCCTGCAACAGCAGCAGCCGGAGCGCCGAACAACGCTGCCCGGCTGAGCGAAAGGCGGAAGTGACGACATCGGCAACCACCTGTTCGGGCAGCGCGGTCGAATCGACGATCATCGCGTTGATGCCGCCGGTCTCCGCAATCAGCGGCACGATCGGGCGGTTGTCATCCTCCAGCAGCGCGCGGGCGATCTTGCGCGCGGTCGCCGTGGAGCCAGTGAAGGCAACACCCATGATGCGCGGGTCAGCGGTCAGCGCCGCGCCGACGTCGGGGCCACCAGGGACGAGGATCAGCGCGTCGGCAGGCACCCCGGCCTGATGCGCGAGCCGGACAGCGAGCGCGGCAATCCGCGGCGTCTGCGGCGCCGGTTTTGCCACCACCGTATTGCCGGTGACGAGTGCGGCCACCGTCTGCCCCAGAAAAATCGCCAGCGGGAAATTCCACGGCGCGATCGTCGCCCACACGCCGCGCCCGGCCATGCGCAGCACATTGCGCTCCCCCGTCGGTCCGGGGAGTTCGACCGGTTGCAGCCCGTCCCGCGCGGCCCCCGCGTAGTAACGGCAGAAATCGACCGCCTCGCGCACTTCGCCGAGCGCATCGGGGATCGTCTTGAACGCTTCCTGCACGCACATCGCCATCAGCGTGTCGCGGTGATCCTCCAGCAGATCAGCCAGCCGGTCGAGACAGGCAGCGCGATCCTCAACCGGCCGCGCGGCCCATGCCGGGAAGGCGGCGTGCGCCCGGCCAATCGCCTGCGCCATCTCAACCCCCATAGGCGGGGTGTCGTCAAGCGGCGCCGCCACCGCATCCGCCGTCGCGTCGAGAATATCGCGCACGGCAAGATCGATTCCGGCCGAATTGCGCCGCCCCGCGCCGAACAGATCGACCGGCAGCGGAATGCTCGGGTGCCGCGCGCCGCCGACGCTCGCGATTTTCGCGACCGGATCGGCAAGGATTTCGGCCTCGCTCAGCCGCTCATCGGCCAATTGATGCACGAACGACGAATTGGCGCCATTTTCCAGCAGCCGTCGCACCAGATAGGCCAGCAAATCGCGGTGCCCGCCCACCGGCGCATAGATGCGGCAATGATAGCCGTGTTCGCGCACCAGCCGCTCGTAAAGGCCGTCGCCCATGCCGTGCAGGCGCTGAAATTCGAAATCGCGCGAGTTCCCCGCCGCGTCGATAATTGTCGCCACCGTCAGCGCATTGTGGCTGGCAAAGGCGGGGCGGATATTCGCCGCCTCCAGCATGTCGCGCGCGCAGGCGAGATAGGATACGTCGGTCGCCGCCTTGCGCGTGAACAGCGGATAATCGCTCAGCCCCTCCACCTGGGTGCGCTTGATCTCGCTGTCCCAATAGGCACCCTTGACGAGGCGCACATTCATCACCCGGCCCAGTTCATTGGCCCAGGCGATCACGGGCCGCGCGCGCTTTCCGTAGGCTTGGACTGCCATGCCAAAGCCATCCCACCCCTTGAGCGCCGGCAGCGCGGCGACCGCA
>PNLG01000412.1 GCA_013822915.1 Sphingomonas sp.
CAGCGCAAGCCGGTGGTCCGGTCGCTGCCCCGATACGCCCCGAACAGCGTGATGGCCGCTGCCTGATTGGGTTGCAGCATGTAGAATCCGGCGGATACGAACGCGAATACCAGACCGCCGCCGATAATCAGAGTCAGCGCGAGCGGCTTGTTCACAGTCACCGCCATCACGCCCAGCACCACCGCGACCAGCGCGAGCAGCATCACCAACAGCATCACATACCCGCTTGATGAAGCCGCCGGCACTTCGCGGCTGCGGGTCAACAGGGTCATATCATTCGATTCGGCCATTTCGCCCTCCCAAATTATGATATCATATTTATATCATTTTGGAGGCTACGCAAGCAGGATCGGCAAATATCGGATCGCACATGAAAAAGGGCGACGACATCCGCTGTGCCGCCGCCCCTTGGATCGGAGATGGTGTCCGATCAGCTCAGCACGATGGTGACCGCGCGGCGGTTTTGGGCCCAGCTTTCCTCGTCCGAACCGACCGCGAGCGGGCGTTCCTTGCCATAGGAAATGGTGGTCAGGCGCTGCGGGTCCACCCCCTTTGCGACCAGATAATTCTTGGCCGCCGTCGCCCGGCGATCGCCGAGCGCCAGATTGTATTCGCGCGTGCCGCGTTCGTCGCAATGCCCCTCAATCGTCGCGCGCACATTGGGATAGCGCAGCAACCAGGCCGCTTGCGTGTCGAGAATCGCGCGCGCCTCGGGATCGATGTCATACATGTCGAGTGCAAAGCGGACGGTGTCGCTTGTCACCGACTGACGGAAATCGGCTGCGCTACCCGGCACCACGCCCGTGCCGACGGTGGGGGCAGGGCCAGCGGGCGCCTGCTGCACCGGCGCGTCCACGCTGGGGCCAGCGGTTACGATGTCCTTGGGCTGGCTCGCGCAGGCCGCCATGCTGAGCAATGCGGTGGTAATCATCAGTCTTGTCGTCACTTTGACCATGATGCGTCTCCTTCGACCCGATAAAGCGTCTCGATACCCGGTGGTATGGCGTTCAGATACGGTATTTTTGTGTCGTCGATGCGGCGATCATGGACGAAGCGGTCCCCAGCCGGGATCAGATCCGTCAAGCGGCGTCGGCACCCGGCGCAGGTTAACCCCGGTCAGGTCAACCGACCACAAATCTGCCTTGCCCGCCGAGCCCGCTGACGCGCGAAAAAACATCAGCACGCGGCCATTGGGCGACCAGCTTGGCCCCTCATCCTGCCAGTCATCGGTGAGCAGCTTTTCGCCGCCACCACCCGGACTCATCACGCCGATGCGGAAATTGCCGCTAACGCGCGTAAAAGCGATAAGGTCGCCGCGCGGGCTCCATACGGGCGTGGCATAGCGGCCACCGCCAAAGCTGATCCGGCGCTGGTTCGATCCATCAGCGTCCATGACGTAGATCTGTTGTCCGCCTGACCGGTCGCTTTCAAACACGATCCGGCTGCCGTCGGGGGAATAGCTGCCGCCGGTGTCGATGCCGGGCGCGTTGGTCAGCCGTTGCGGCGTGCCGCCACTGCTGGCCACCCGGTAAAGATCGGTATTGCCGCCGACCGCCATCGAAAACAGGATGTAGCGGCCATCAGGCGAAAAGCGCGGGGCAAAAGTGGTGCTGACATTGGTGACGACGAGCCTTTGCCGCCCGCTGCCCACATCATAAACATAGATGGACGGGCGATCGTCGATGAAGCTCATATAGACGATTGATTGCTGGTTCGGCGCAAAACGCGGGGTCAGCACGATCGACTGACCATTGGTGAGGAAGCGGTGATTGGCCCCGTCCTGATCCATGATCGCCAGCCGCTTGATCCGCCGCGCCTTTGGCCCGGTTTCCGAGATATAGACGACGCGGCTGTCGAAATACGGCCCCTCCCCCGTCAGCCGGGCATAGATGGTGTCGGCGCATTTATGTGCCGCACGCCGCCAGTCGGCGGGCGTCACGATAAACCCCTGCCGCACCAACTCGGCCCGCGCGGCCACATCGTAGAGATAACAGCCAACCGTCAGCGTGCCATCGCCGTTTGCGCGCACAAACCCCTGCACCAGCGCCTGCGCACCCGTGCCGGTCCAATAGTCAAATTGGGGCGCCGTGACTTCGCCAAACTCGACCGGCTTTAGCTGGTCCGCGCCAAGCGGGTTGAACAGGCCGGAGTTTTTGAGGTCCGCCGTCATGACCTCGGCAAGCTGGCGGCCAAGCGCATCGGTGCTGCCCGCAGGCGTCGCGACCGCCGCGTTTGTCGGCATCGCCGGGATCGCGATGGGGAGGGGGGCGGAAATGCCACCCGTCACCGATACTTCGAGCGGAGGCGCGTCGGGCGGCGGGGAACCGGGGGGCGTGCCCGGCGGTGTGGTCTGCGGCGTGGTTTGGGGGGGCGGACCGCTCGCCTGTGTCCCCGGCACCGATTGCGCGCCGCCCAGCGCTGCGGCGGTCGCCAGCACTATCATCAGCCCGCCATGGATCATCGTTCGGATCATGCGCTTCCTCACCGGAGTTGCCAGTTATAGTTGATGTTGCTCCAACCGCCATTCGCGGTCTGGTAAAATTCATCGGGCAAGCGCAGCGGCGCGCATTGCTTGAATGCAGCAATCCCCAGATCGGCAATCTGTTGCGCATAGCGTTCGGTGTCGTCGCTGACATTCAG
>PNLG01000378.1 GCA_013822915.1 Sphingomonas sp.
CGGCCTGATCGTCGATCGCGAAACCCAGCGCGTCGAGGTCGCTGCCGCCCTTTTCCTCGATCCAGTCGCGCACCAGCGCGAGGCCGGGCGCCGCACCGGCTGGCGATTCGCGCCCGCTCAGCCGCTCGCGCACCATCAGGCCAATCGCGGTCGACAGCGGCACTTCGTCGGCGGACCGCGCGCGCGTGATCGGATCGGCGCGCAGCCGCAGCGCCAGCGCAGTCTCAAGATTGTCGCCAATCCCGGCATAGCCGCGCGAGCCGAGCGCCTCTACCCGCGCCTGCTCGACCGCATCGAATACCGCGCGCGCGACCGCCTCCTGCGGCGCGGCCTTCAGGTGGAGTGCTGCGTCGTGATGCTTCAGCCGCAGCGCAAAGCCATCAGCAAAGCCGCGCGCCTCCGCGACCTGTTCGGGGGGCAGGCCGCGCGCGGGCATCGGCACCTTGATATGCTTGCCTGACTGTGTCGGCGCATCGGCGGTATAGGCGAGCTCAATCTCCGGCTCGTCGGCGAGGGCGCGCGCCGCGCCGCCGAGCACGGATTTGAAGCGATCAAGAGGGGTTTCGCTGGCCATATCCCGCTTTCTTAACGACCGAGGGCGGGTGAGCAGGCGTTCAGCGCTTGCTCACTACGCTCTCCGGCAAATCCTTGCCGAACACGCGCTGATAATATTCAGCGACCAGCGCGCGCTCCGCCTCGTCGCATTTGTTGAGGAAGGTCAGGCGGAAGGCAAAGCCGACATCCCCAAAGATCAGCGTGTTCTGCGCCCAGCTAATCACTGTGCGCGGCGACATGACGGTTGAGATATCGCCGCCAATAAAGCCGCGCCGGGTCAGGTCGGCGACGCGCACCATATTGTCGACCATCGCCTTGCCGTCGGGCTTGTCATATTCACCCGATTTCGCCAGCACGATCTGCGCTTCGACGGCGGCTGGCAGATAGTTGAGCGTGACGACGATGTTCCACCGGTCCATCTGCCCCTGATTAATCTGCTGCGTGCCGTGATACAGCCCGCTGGTATCGCCGAGCCCAACGGTATTGGCGGTCGCGAACAGCCGGAAATGGGGGTTGGGCCGGATCACCCGGTTCTGGTCGAGCAGTGTCAGCTTGCCCTCTGTCTCCAGCACGCGCTGGATGACGAACATCACATCGGGGCGGCCGGCGTCATATTCGTCAAACACCAGCGCGGTCGGCGTTTGCAGCGCCCAGGGGAGCAGCCCTTCGCGAAATTCGGTAATCTGCTGCCCGTCCTTCAGCACAATCGCATCGCGACCGATCAGGTCGATGCGGCTGATATGCGCGTCGAGGTTGATGCGGATGCACGGCCAGTTCAGCCGCGCCGCCACCTGCTCGATATGGGTCGATTTGCCGGTGCCGTGATAGCCCTGCACCATCACCCGGCGGTTGTGCGCGAAGCCTGCACAAATCGCGAGCGTGGTGTCGGCGTCAAACACATAGGCGGGGTCGAGATCGGGCACGCGTTCATCCGCTTCGCTGAACGCGGGAACTTGCATATCGCTGTCGATGCCGAACAGGTCGCGCACGCTGACCATCTTGTCGGGGGCCGACAATATTGTGGTGGCGCGGCTGTCGGGCTGGGTATTGGGGATGTCGGTCATGAAGCGTGTGCCTTTCGTCTGTCATCCCCTAGCGCCACGCCGCCTGCCAAGTCGAGATGCGTTCGCCATGCCGTGCGAAATCGGCTAACAGCACGCCAAAAGAATCGGAGCGGAGGAGAGCGCATCATGACGGATAATGCCCAGGGGCCGGTGACGGGCCTGACCCCGCATCTTCAAATCGGCGACAGTCGGGGAGCAGAGGCGATTGCCTTTTACACCGCCGCATTCGGCGCGGTCGAACAGGCGCGCATGCTGGCCGATGATGGCAAAAGGTTGATGCACGCGCATCTGATCATCAATGGCGCGTCGTTGATGCTGCACGACGAATTTCCCGAACATGCCGACCCCGAACACGCCGATAGCGGGCCGCCGCGCGGGGTCACGCTGCATTTGCAAGTCGATGATGCCGATGCGTGGTTTGCGCGTGCGGTTGCGGCGGGTGCCGATGCCCGAATGCCGCTTGCCGATCAATTCTGGGGCGATCGCTATGGGCAAGTGGTTGATCCGTTCGGCCACTCTTGGGGGATTGGCGCCGAGATCAAGGCGTGACCGGCGTTTTGCGTTTGGGGAGAGGATTGGCCCATGAGCTATATTGATGGATTTGTGCTGGCGGTGCCAACCGCCAAGCGTGCGGAATTTGTCGCCCATGCCGAGCATGTCGACGCGCTGTTCGTCGAGTTCGGCGCGTTGCGCGTCGTTGAAAGCTGGGCCGATGACGTGCCGCACGGCAGCGTCACCGATTTCTACCGCGCGGTGCAGGCGCAGGAGGATGAGGCAATCGTGTTCAGTTGGGTCGAATGGCCCGACAAGGCGACGCGCGACGCCGCGATGGAAAAGTTGCGCGATCATCCGCGGATGATGGAAATGCCGATGCCGTTCGATGGCAAGCGGATGATTTTCGGCGGGTTTTCGACCGTTTATTCGTTCGGAAAATGACGCGGCCCGGCCCGCGTGGTCAGGCAAAGGCCGGTGCGCGCTTTAGCTGTTGATAGGCCGCGATCACCGCTTGCA
>PNLG01000288.1 GCA_013822915.1 Sphingomonas sp.
GCCTTTGCGGGGATGGTGTTTGATTTCCAGAATACGCGCTTCGTGCTGGCGGACTTGAAGGCAAAGTTGCAGGTCGGCTGGGCGCATCTCGACTGGGCGATCAAGCGCCATCTGGCGGGCGAGCTGACCCCGACCGAGGGCGCGGCGGCGAAACTGTGGCATACCGAGCTGCAATGGGAAGTGATGGACAAATGTCTCCAGCTCCACGGCGGCGCGGGCTATATGAACGAATATCCGATCGCCCGGATGTGGCGCGCGGCGCGGGTCAGCCGGATTTACGGCGGCACCAACGAAATCATGAAGGAATTGATCGGGCGATCGCTGTAACCGCCCGCAGCGAGGCCCGGCCGGGCACTGCGGGGTGAGCAGGCCGCGCTCAGCGACCGTGGAGCAGGAACCGTCGGTAGAGCGGTTGCAGCGGTCGCGCATTGAAAGGGAAGATTGCCTGAAACCGGGCAATCTGCCCAGCTGACGCGGCGATCGGCTGGCCCAAGACGATCCAGTCGACCTTTTCCGCGCAAGGGGGCGTCGTCAGCGATCCTTCATACCGATAGAAATCGCGTGCCCGGGGCAGCAGCCGGTTGATGTCGATTGTGCCCCCGGCGCGGGTGTCGCCGCTCGTCATCGGGATGGTATCGAGCAAAGATTGCACTACCGGGTTGGCGGCGCCTTGTGTCACGAAGACTCCGACGACGCCGATCGTCCCGTCGGGAAGCGTGTGCACGAAATGGATTTCTAGCGGGAAGCGCCGACCGGCGAGCAGATGCTCGCTTGGGTGATGAATGTGGAATTGGGACAGGGCGTAACGCCGTCGCCCCACGCCGATGCTGCTGCCCGATGCCGCCTCGAACTCCACGGTATGGCCGTTATTGGTCGCCTTGAGCGGCTGCGGCTTCCAGTCGAACGCGATGGTGCCAAGACCGGCTTCAATCGCGTCCTTAAGGTCAACGGGGCTTTCCTGATTGCCGCTATTGCAGATCGCATAGCTTTTGCTCAGTTCAGACCAGTGATCGGGCCCGGTCGGGCCGACATAGCCCCATTCGGCGCGGGTGCCTTCGCCCGCGACGGTCGGTCGCGGCGACTGGGCAGCGGGTGCGGAGTGGATTGGGGAGGGCGCAGCGCCCAGTGTGAGCAGGGCAGGCATTAACGCCGCGACTGATAACGCGGGAAAGTTCGACATTTTCCGATTCTCCGTTGTTGGTCGATTGCTCAGCGTGATCTCGGCTTTCCGGCACATCACGCTAGACCGAGCCTGATGCGCGAAGCAAGCGTGACGCGCTCGCCGCTCAGAGTCGATCATGGGGTGAAGCAATCGAGGACGATTGACAGGTGCGGGCGGAGCCGTGATGCTGCACGCCGTCAACACGCCATGACAAGGGAAGCGATTGATGGGGGAAGGTTTTCGGCGCGTGCGCAGCGGGGTCGCCGTGGTGATCGCTTGTGCGATGCTGGGGGGATGCGCAACCGATGGCGCGGCCCGGCCAAAAGCGGATGCGGCACCCGCCAAGGCGGCGGCAACACCGGGCAAGGCGTATAGCCGTGACCCCTTTCCCTCGACCTATCGCCCCTATGCCGGTGTGCCGACGCTCATCACTAATGTGACGATCTATGACGGCGAGGGCGGGAAGATCGAGCGCGGCCAGATTTTGATCGCCGATGGCAAGATCGTCGCGCTTGGGCAAACGGTCGACGCGCCCGCCGGGGCAGTGATGATCGACGGCGCGAAGAAATATGTCACCCCCGGCATCATCGACGTCCACAGCCATTTGGGCAATTACCCCTCGCCAGGTGTGCAGGCGAATTCGGATGGCAATGAAGCGACCGCGCCCGTCACCGCCGATGTCTGGGCCGAACACAGCGTGTGGCCGCAAGATCCGGGGTTTAGCCGCGCGCTCGCCAATGGCGGCGTCACGACGCTGCAAATCCTGCCCGGTTCGGCGAATTTGTTTGGCGGGCGATCGGTAGTGCTCAAAAACGTCTATGCGCGCACGCCACAGGGGATGAAATTCCCCGGCGCGCCCTATGGCCTGAAAATGGCGTGCGGCGAAAATCCCAAGCGCGTCTATGGCGGAAAGGGGCGGCAACCCTCCACCCGGATGGGCAATGTCGCGGTCAATCGCCAGACCTGGGCACGGGCGGTCGAATATAAGCGCCGCTGGGACAAATATGAGAAAGAGGGCGGCGAGGCGCCGACGCGCGATATCGGCATGGATACGCTGCGCGGGGTGCTGGCGGGCGAAATTCTGGTGCAGAACCACTGCTACCGCGCGGACGAAATGGCGATCGTCATGGATATGGCCAAGGAATTTGGCTATAAAGTCACCGCGTTCCATCACGCCGTCGAAGCTTATAAGATCGGCGACTTGCTGAAAGCCAATGGCACCTGCGCTGCGGTGTGGGCGGATTGGTGGGGGTTCAAGATGGAATCCTATGACGCGATCAGCGAAAATCTTGCGCTGCTCGACAATGCCGGGGCGTGCGCGATGATCCATTCGGACGATGCCAATGGTATTCAGCGGCTCAATCAGGAAGTGGCAAAGGCGCTGGCTGCCGGGCGGCATGCGGGGATGACGATTTCCGACGCGCAGGCGTGGCGCTGGCTGACGTATAA
>PNLG01000060.1 GCA_013822915.1 Sphingomonas sp.
CCGGGCGATATTGAATCTCGCGGTCGGGGGCATGGGGATTGGCCTGCCAATCGACGATCGCCTGAATATCCTCGACCATCACGGTCTTGCCGTCTTCGAAACGGAGCAGATTTTCGAGCAGCACTTTCATTGAAAAGGGCAGGCGGCTGAGATCGCCGAGTTTGCGCGACGCCTTCGCAAGGCTGAAAAAGCTGTAGCTCTTGCCCCCTGCGACCAGCGTTTCGCGCGTGCCCAGGCTGTCCTTTCCGATGGCGGTCATGTGTTCAATCCTTCCCACTTTAGCCCAAATTCAGCGATGCGGCGGCAAAAGCACCACTCACGCCGGGGCAAAACCCGCTGTGCCTTAGCAAGCGTGGTCGCGAGGGGGAAGGGCTGCGCCTGCCCGCTTGCGTGCCCGAAGCACGCGGCAGCAAGCTAGTGCAAAAAGGCAGCGCGGCTGTCGTCGCGGTGCCGCGCGAGATAGGTGAGGAAGGGTGTGCCGCCGGTGCCGGTTTCCCCTTCCGCGCCCGTCCGTGCCGCCTGTGCGCTGATGTAAGTCGCCGCAAGCGTCAGATGGGCCGTCCGAAACGCCGCGAGCGCGCCGACACAGGCGTTGTAAGCGTCGCGCGGCGCGTTGTGCGTGGCGGCCAGCTCTCGCACTCGGCTGGCGCGGAGGTCGTCGATGAAGGCGCGGTGGCGCGGCGCGCGATAGCTGTGCATTTCGTCGAGAAACGCGCTGAGCGCACTCGCGCCATGCGGCACGCCAAGCGCGGCGTCGATGGCGGGCACGATGCTGCTCTGCGATCCGGTTTGGCCGCGCAAGGGAACGGGCTTGCCGCCAAAGGCCGCCACGCCTTCATACACTATGCCATCCCCCGGCCAGCCAAACATATAGGGCCGCACCCGGTGGAAATAGACATGCGGATCGCACGCCGCTGTCATTGGCGCGAGCCCGGCATTGATCGCCAGAAGCGCGGTGTGCAGCTCGCCCAGCAGCCGCTCGACCGCCCTCATATCGCGGGTGTCAGCGGCATTGACCAGATCAACCGCCGCCGCAATCGCGCGGCCCGCCACCGCTTCGATCGCGACATGGACCAGAATGAAGCCGCTTTCGTCGCGCCCGCCGGCAAAATGCTGGTCAATCGCCAGATTGCCGAGCGCGATGTCGCCCGCCTTGTCGAGCCGGAACCAGTTATCGAGCACATAATGCTGATAGGTCATGATCGGTTTCAGCCCGAGCCGGTCGGCGAGCGTCACCAGCGGCACGGCAAGATTGGCGGGGAGCGTCGTCGCCGCGGCCTCCTCCCCCCACACCCATGCCTGCGCGAGAAAGCCGTAACGCAGCATTGCAATGCCGAGTTCGACCTCGTCAGCCTCCGCCACAAAACCCGCCACATCGGGCAGCGGCAGGCGCGCCAGCCAGTGCCGCACGCGCCCGCTCGCCAGATAATCGGGGAGCATGGCCGCGGCATCCTCCACATCGTCAAATTCCGGCGGCAGCGCGATTTGGTCGATTTCCTGGGGACAGAGGAAACCATGATCGGCGGACAGGCCGTAATGCTCAAGCGCGTGCATCGTCCATTCCCCTAAAACGGCAGCAGGGCGTCATAATCGCACCCCTGGCTTGCGCCCGCCGGGCAGACGCCGTGGCGCAACAAAAAGGCATGGCGAACGATTTCGCCCTGTTGTTCGATGCCATAGCGCTCAAACGGCCGCCCCGGTTCGATCCGGTAGCGATAGCGGCAAAACGGGTGGCGTTGCAGCGGGAGGAACATGCCCTGCTGGTGCTGCCACACATGCACCATTTCATGGATGAACAGCCCCTGATCGCCGAGCGGTGCCGCTGAAAAATCATCCGCATAGCGCGGGCTGAGCGGGTGGAAGTGGATGTTGCCGAGCGGCGCCATCACCGTGTCGCGCGGCTGAAAAAAAGCCCATTTGCGCTGCACGATGCGCGGGCGGCTGTAATCAATCGCGTGGCCGAAGACGCTATGGGCAAGGGCCGCTTCGCCCGCAGTCAGAGCGCGCGTGCTCAATGGTGATGATGCGCGGTGTCGCCCGCCGCGATGACCGGCACGTCCACCTCGATCCGCTGGTTGTTGGCAAAGGTGAAGACGAGCGGGATGTTCTTGCCCGCTTTGACGCGCGCGTTGATGTTGAACAGCATCGCGTGCTTGCCACCGGGTGCAAAGACCAGCTTGGCGCTGGCGGCGACGGGCAGGTCGCGGATCGGCGCCATGGTCATCACTGCGCCGCTTTTCATGCTTTCGTGCAGCTCGGTGCGCACGACCACGGGCGAGGTAACGCTCAGCAGCCGCGTCGGCTCCGCCCCGCCATGGATGGTGAAATAGGCAACGCCCGGCCGTCCGGCGACTGCGGGCAGGCGGACATAGGCATCATCGACGTAAAGCGTGGCAGGTCCGCCGCACGCTGTGATCGCAGTAAGGAGTGTGGCAGCGAGGAGTGGACGGCCGTATCGGCGCATGGCGTGGCTTTTCCCAAAAGTGGAATTCGGATGCGGTCTATCTAGATTCTGCGAAATCTTGCAGCAAGCAAAAGCCCCCCTATATCGCGCCTATTCGTTGCACGTCCCGCCCCGCGCGGCCGTGCATCTGGGCATAAACATTCTT
>PNLG01000234.1 GCA_013822915.1 Sphingomonas sp.
CCGCGCTCTATAACTATTACGCGCACGGCGAGCTTAAGAGCGAGGGGTCGTCGGTTGCCGAAGGGATCGGACAGGGCCGGATTACCGCTAATCTGGAGGGCGCGCCGATCGACACCCAGTTCCGCATTTCGGACGCGGAAGGGATGTTCTGGGTCGAGCGGTTGCTGCGCGAGGAGGGGCTATGCCTTGGTCTGTCGTCGGGCATCAATGTCGCCGGCGCCGTGGCGCTGGCGCGCACGCTGGGGCCGGGCAGCCGGGTTGTGACGATCCTGTGCGACACCGGCTTTCGCTATCTGTCGACGCTTTATAGTCGCGAGTGGCTGGCGACAAAGGGATTGCCGGTTCCCGCGCATCTGAGCGAACAATAACGGCATTGGTTCGACATTGACCGCAAATTCGGTTAGTCAATAGTTTGATGCTGATGAAGAAGCCAGACGATGCGGCGCAATCGATCCAGCGGGTAAAGGTTGGGATGACCGGCCTTGCCGTCGTGATGCTGCTGATTGGCCTTGCCAGCGCGATCTTTAGTTCAGCGAGCAGCGAGACGTCGGTGGCGGGTGGCGCAAAGGCCGATCTGGTCGCCAATCTTGCGACTGGCAATGATGCCGCCGCCACTGCTGATCGCGAGCCGCTGGCCCAACTGGGCATCGCCCCGAGCACGACCGGCAACAGCACCGCAGCTGACGCGGCCAAGCCATGAACGGCATCCACCTCCACCGAGCGGGCGGGCCAATTTGGGGAAATCGCCCCGCCAGCGGGGTAGTAATGGGTATCTGCCGCCCATTTTCGCCACGGCACCAAGAACGCAGCATGAACAATCGAACTATCCGCACCAGTATTCGTCATGGATTCCCACCCGGGTAGCTAAAATTCCCGCAAATTCCCCGCCTGGCCCATTGATCAGGCATGATTTCCCTGATACTTCATGGTTAATCAGGGGCGGGCTCTCTTGCGTTCGCGAAATGCACAACTCGGATCGGTCGGGGCCGATTCCGGGTGCAGGAGAGCTTTGCCTCGGCAATCGGGGTGGGTGTGTCGGGCAGAAGCAGCTATCGGGGCTATGGCCTGCAGCAGGTGGACGAGAAGGGCCGTGTGGCCATTCCCGCGCCGCTGCGTGCTGCCCTGCTCGCGCGCAGCCCAACGGGCGATGATGGCAGGGCGGTAACGCTCGTCGTTCTACAAGCGCATGAGCGCCACCCGTGCATTCGCGGCTATGACCTGGATTTCGCGGCTGAGCGCGAGGTGGAGCTAGAGGCGCTCGCCCGTCAGAACGCGCTCGCCGATGGTTCCCCCGATGATGACGTCTTGCGCGGCGGTATGGTGAGCGATGAGCAGCCGTTCGACACCTCTGGCCGGTTTGTCATGCCCGGTTTTCCGCGCAAGCACGCGCGGATCGGCAAATGGGCGTTCTTCCACGGCGTTGGGCGGTATTTCGAAATCTGGGATCCGGCCACACTGATCGCGACACCCGGCATCCACCCCAATGTCCGCGCGCTGGTCGAGCACGAACTGGCCGAGCGCAAGGTGGTGTTGTGAGCGGCGGCCATGTCCCCGTGCTGCTCGCCGAAGTGGTCGCCGCGCTCGCCCCCGTGCCCGGATCGCGCCATGTCGATGCGACGTTCGGTGCGGGGGGTTATTCGCGTGCGTTGCTGGAGGCGGGAGCCGAAGTCATTGCGTTCGACCGCGATCCTGATGCGATTGCGGGCGGGCGGGCGATAGTGGCGGCGGCCGATGGGCGGTTGACCCTGATCCACGCCGTCTTCTCATCGCTTGGCGCCGAAGTGGCGGCGCGCGGGCTGGCGCCGGTAGACGGCGTGACCATGGATATCGGCGTGTCGAGCATGCAGCTCGACAATGGTGCGCGCGGCTTTGCCGTGCAGGAGGACGCGCTTCCCGACATGCGGATGAGCCAGGAGGGGGAGACGGCGGCCGCATTCCTGAACAGCGCTGCGGAAGAAGCGATTGCGCATGTGCTGTTCTATTACGGGGAAGAGCCGCGCTCGCGCCGCGTGGCCCGCGCGATTGTCGCGGCGCGGCCGATTACGGGCACGGTGCAGCTTGCCAATACAGTGCGCGCTGCTCTTGGTCACAAGCCGCACGACAAGAAGGATCCGGCGATCCGCGTGTTTCAGGCGATCCGCATCCACCTGAATCGCGAATTGGACGAGCTGGCCGAAGGGTTGGTTGCTGCCGAGCACGTGCTGCGTCCCGGCGGGCGGCTGGCGGTGGTGACGTTCCATAGTCTGGAGGACCGGCTGGTGAAACAGTTCCTGCGCTCACGTTCGGGTGCTGAGCCTGGCGGCTCGCGCCATTTGCCACAGGCAGCGGCAGGGCCTGTGCCGAGTTTTGAGGGTGTCGCGCGGCCGGTCCGGCCCAGCGATGCAGAGATTGCGGCCAACCCGCGGGCGCGATCGGCGACGTTGCGCGTCGCGCAGCGGACGGCGGCGCCCGCATGGCAACAGGGAGTAGGGCAATGACGGCGGCATATCGGTTGCGCGGACTTGGCTGGTTTGTCAGCACGGTCATTGTAGTGCTTGGGTTTTACCTGGTCTCGCTTCAGGTGGCCGCCGAGCGCAAGCGCATGG
>PNLG01000205.1 GCA_013822915.1 Sphingomonas sp.
GGTGCAGGCGCGACTGCCTGCCGCTGCCCGCCCGCCGGTGATGCTGCCGCCGCTGTCGTCCACGAGCCGGGCGATGAAGATCGGCATATCCTCCAAGAAGCTTGATCAGATGCAGCTGTCCGAGCTGGTGCGCTGGACGATCCGGCCCAAGCTGATGTCGGTGCCGGGCGTCGCCAATGTCGCCGTGTGGGGCTACCGCGACCGGCAGTTGCAGGTTCTGGCCGATCCCGACCGGCTGCAAGCCTCGGGCGTCACGCTGGCCGAACTGCGCGCAGCGACAGGCGATGCGGTGCTGGTCGGCGGCGGCGGCTTTGTCGATACGCCCAACCAGCGGCTGCCGGTGCAGCAGGCGAGCGCGATCCAGACCGCCGAGGATCTTTCCCGCACAGTCATAAAGATCGCAGGCGATGCGCCGGTCAGGGTAGGTGATGTAGCGCGGGTGGCCGATGGCTTTGCCGCCCCCATCGGCAATGCGATCATCGACGACGGCCCCGGCATCATGCTTATCGTCGAAAAGCAGCCGACAGGCAACACGCTCCAGCTGACCCGCGATGTCGAGGCGGCGGTCGAAGAGCTGCGGCCCGGCCTCAAGGATGTGAAGATCGACACCACGATCTTCCGCCCGGCGACCTTCATCGAGAAGTCGATCGACAACCTCACTCGTGCGCTGATGATCGGCTGCCTGCTGGTGGCGATCGTGCTGTTCGCATTCACCCGCGACTGGCGGCAGGCGACGATCAGCCTCGTGGCGATCCCACTGTCGCTGCTCACGGCGGGCCTCGTGCTGCTATGGAGCGGGGCAACGATCAACACGATGGTGATCGCCGGTCTGGTTATCGCGCTTGGCGAGGTGGTCGATGACGCGATCATCGATGTCGAGAACATCGCCCGCCGTCTCCGCCTGAACCGTGAGGCGGGCAATCCGCGCTCGGCCTTTGCCGTGGTGCTCTCGGCCTCGCTCGAAGTGCGCACGGCTGTGGTCTTCGCCTCGCTGATCGTGATGCTGGTATTCCTTCCGATCTTCTTCCTCGGCGGGGTGGCGGGGACGTTCTTCCGGCCACTCGCCATTGCCTATGTGCTGGCGATTGCCGCCTCGCTGATGGTCGCGCTGGTGGTGACACCTGCGATGTGCCTGATGCTGCTGCCGAATGCGCCAATGAAGGAACATCGCGACACACGCTTTGTCGCCTCGCTCAAGCAGCGCTATCTCGGCGTCCTTCCCCGGCTGATTGATCGGCCACGGCTTGCCATGGGCATCGTCGCGGGCGGTTTGCTGCTTTCGGGCGTGGGCTATCTGGGATTCAAGGACCAGTTCCTGCCCGACTTCCGCGAGACCGACTTCCTGATGCACTTCGTCGAGAAGCCGGGCGTGGGGATCGATGCGATGGACCGCATCACCATCCGCGCTTCGAAGGAGCTGCGCGCCATTCCCGGCGTGCGCAACTTCGGGGCGCATATCGGGCGTGCCGAGGCTGCCGACGAAGTGGTCGGCCCGAACTTCACCGAGCTGTGGATCAGCCTTGACGACGAGGCTGACTACGACGCCAGCGTTGCCCGCATCAAGGACGTGGTCGAAGGCTACCCCGGCCTCTACCGCGACGTGCTCACCTATCTGCGTGAGCGCATCAAGGAGGTGCTTTCGGGCGCGGGCGCGACCGTGGTGGTGCGGATCTACGGCCCTGACCAGGACGAGCTGCGCGCCGCAGCCGAGCGGGTGCGCGGCAAGGTCGCCAGCATCCCCGGTGTGACCGACCTCAAGGTCGAACAGCAGGTGCTCGTGCCGCAGATCCAGATCCGCCCGCGCGCCGCGGATCTGGTTACGCTGGGTCTGACGCCAGGCGAAGTGCGGCGGCAGGCGCAGACGCTGGTGGCGGGCGAGAAGCTGGGCGAAATATACCGCGACCAGAAGGCTTTCGATGTCGCCCTGTGGGGCGAGCCTGAAATCCGCGGGGACCAGCACGCGCTTGCCGATCTGATGATCCAGACCCCGGTCGGCGCGCCCGTCCGCCTGCGCGATGTCGCCGATGTGGTCATCGTGCCCGCGCCCAACGAGATCAAGCGCGAGGACGGCCAGCGCCGTCTCGATGTGACGCTCAACATCGCCAGCGATGCCGATCTTGGTGCCGTGGCGCGCGGGGTCGAGGCGGCGGTGCGCGAGGTGCCCTTTGCCACCGGCTACCACCCCGAGATCCTCGGCGAATATGCAGCGCTGAAAGAGTCGCGTTCGCGGCTCTGGACGGTGGGCCTTGCCTGCCTGTTCGGCATCCTGCTGCTCGTCTGGCTCGAGTTCCGCTCCGCCCGGATCACCGCGCTGGTGGGCCTCAGCCTGCCCTTTGCACTGGTTGGCGGGGTGATCGGGGTTGCGTTGACCGGCGGCGTGCTATCTCTTGGATCGCTGGTCGGCTTTGTCACCGTGATCGGGATTTCGGCGCGCAACGGGATCATGCTGCTCTCGCATTACGACCATCTACGGCGGTTCGAGGGCGAGACGTTCGGCCCGGCCCTGATCCTGCGCGGCGCACAGGAGCGTCTGGTGCCGATCCTGATGACCGCGCTGTGCGCAGGGCTTGCGCTGGTGCCGCTG
>PNLG01000109.1 GCA_013822915.1 Sphingomonas sp.
CCGCGCCTGTTGCCGCCAAGTCTTGCCACGCCGGGGACGGCGGCGGCGCTGAGCTATTACGACACCAGCCCGCTGGTCAAAACGCTCGACACGCTGGTCGATTGGGATTTGCTCAATAATGGTCCGGTCCGGCTGTCGGTTGGGGCAGTTGACGTCGAAAGCGGGAATTTCCGCTATTTCGACACCCGCAGCGAACGGATCGACGCCCGCCATATTATGGCGTCCGGCGCGCTGCCGCCGGGCTTGCCGCCGGTGGAGATTGACGGGCGCTGGTGGTGGGATGGCGGGCTGGTGTCGAACACGCCGCTAACCCATGTGCTCGACCATCAGGACGCGCCGCTGCTCGCGTTTCAGGTCGATCTGTTTTCGGCGACCGCGCATGCGCCGCGCACGATCATGGACGTGATGGCGCGCGAAATGGAAATCCGCTTTTCCAGCCGCACGCGCCAGATATCGGACCAGGTTATGAAACTGCGCCGCGAGCGCGAGGCGATCCGCAAGGTGTTGGCCAAGCTCCCTGATCAATTGAGCGATGATCCCGACGTCGCAGCCCTTGGCGCGATGGCCGCTGAACGCCCGGTCAGTTTGGTTCAGCTTATCCACCGCGCCAACGCATGGGAGGGGGGCGCGCGCGGCTATGAATTTTCCGCCCGCACCATGCAGGCAAACTGGCAAGCGGGTGTCGCCGCCGTCGGTCAGGTGATGACGGGTGCCGAATTGCTCGCGCACAACATCGCTGACGGCACCACCGCGACCTTTGACCTGTGCGCTTCGCACGGGCTCAAACCCGGCACATCCCGCAAATCCCGACCGATGGAGACCCACGATGTTCCTTAAAGGCAAGACTGCAATCGTCACCGGATCGACCTCTGGCATTGGGCTTGAGATTGCGCGCGTCTTTGCTGGCGAAGGCGCGAATGTGATGATCAACGGCTTTGGCGAAGTCGGCGCGATTGAGGAAGCGCGCGCGGCCCTTGCCGCGACCAGCGGCGCGACCGCGCTGTATGACGCAGCCGATATGTCGGACGCCGCCGCGATCGAGGCAATGGTCGCGCGCTGCCACGCCGAGCTGGGCGGACCGGATATCATCGTCAACAATGCGGGCATCCAGCATGTCAGCCCGATCGAAGAGTTTCCGACCGACAAGTTTGAGGCAATCGTCAAGATCAACATGACATCGGCCTGGTATCTCATGCGTGCGGCTGTCCCGCATATGAAGGCAGCGAAATGGGGGCGGATCATTTCTACCGCGTCGGCGCACTCGCAAGTCGCCAGCCCGAACAAATCGGCCTATGTCATGGCCAAGCACGGCATTGTCGGGTTGACCAAGACGATCGCGCTTGAAACCGCGACTTACGGCATCACCGTGAATGCGATCAGCCCCGGCTATGTCTGGACCCCGCTCGTCGAAAAGCAGATCCCCGACACGATGGCGACGCGCGGGCTGACCCGCGAACAAGTCATCAACGACGTGCTGCTCCATGCGCAACCGACCAAGGAATTTGTGACGTCCGAACAGGTGGCGGCGCTTGCGCTCTATCTGTGCCGGGACGAGGCGCGGTCGATCACCGGCACCAACCTGTCGATCGACGGGGGCTGGACTGCGGCATAACCCGCGCAACAGGGGTTGGCGGGCGCGGCGCGGCATGATTTGATGCGCCGCGTTGGTAAGCGAGGGTGAGTGTGGCGCGGCTGGGGCTGGCGATAATGCTGATGATGGGCGTGCTTGCGCCGCCCATGGTCCCTGCGCTGGCGGGCGAAGCGCTCGACTGGCGACAATTTGCAACCCCTGCTGACCGCAAGCGCCTGCGGGCGTGGCGGCAGGCCTGGCTCGACGCGCTCGCCCATGCGCGCAAGAGCAATGCCGCCGATGTCGCCGAGGGCGGCGCGCTGTTTGACCCCGATCGGGCCTACCCCGGCGCGGTGCCGCCCGCCGGTCGTTATCGGTGCCGGGTGTTCAAGCTCGGGGCAAAGGGCACGGCGATGGCCGAATTCACGCGCCATCCCGACTTTGCCTGCCGCATTGGGTGGAATGGTGAAGCGGCAACATTTTACAAGCTGGACGGGGCGCAGCGCCCGACAGGTGTGTTGTTCGACGAAAGTGCTGCGCGCGCGATCTTCCTGGGCACGCTCGTGATTGGCGATGAACGGCGCGCGATGACTTATGGCCGGGATCAGTCGCGCGACTTGGCGGGTTATGTCGAGCGCGTGGGTGACAAGCGCTGGCGGCTGGTGCTGCCGTATCCGCGGTTCGAATCGATCCTGGATGTTGTGGAATTGGTGCCCGAGATTGCCGCGCCGGCAACGCCCGCCCCGACACCGCCATTGCCATAGAAATACCCGTCGGAGACTGGCTCCGACGGGCATCTTTCCTCCCCAGGAAAGCAGGAGCGCCGCGCGTTTTCGCGTCGGCGAGGGGGCGACCGATCAGGCGTGTTCGGCCGCGAACTGTGCCGCTTCGGTTGATTCGGCAAGCGCCGTGGTCGAGCTTTCGCCGCCTGCAACCGCTTGCGCGACCAGGTCGAAATAACCGGTGCCGACTTCGCGCTGGTGGCGCGTTGCGGTGTAGCCGTTCACTTCGGC
>PNLG01000422.1 GCA_013822915.1 Sphingomonas sp.
ATATGATCCGGTCGTGCGCAAGCATGTCGATTTCAAGGAAGCCAAGATCAAGTAATTCCCGCAAGCGCTTCGGCGCGAATCGGGTGGGTTATAGAGCCGCAGGCGGGCCGCCTTGCGGCTCTTCGCTTGTCGGGAGCAGCGCGTTTACCTGCGCAACGAACGCGGCAAGCGCGATCGGCTTTGACACATAGGCATTGGCGCCCGCTGCCCGGATCCGTTCCTCATCGGCGCGACTCGCATAGGCCGTCACCGCCAGAATCGGCATGTCGCGCAGCATCAGGTCGCCGCGCACCTGCGCAATCAGGTCATAACCGCTCATATGCGGGAGCTGAATGTCGGTAATCAGCAAATCGGGCCGGAATGCGCGCGCGCGCATCGCCGCCTCGCGCCCGTCGCGCACGCCTTCCGTCTCAAAGCCGTGCGCGCGCAGCAGGTCGCAGAAAAGTTTCAGATTGAGTTCGTTGTCCTCGACAACCAGCACCCTTTTTGCCACGTCGCCACACATACTCCGTTGGTAATGGGCACGATAGGCAATGCAGGCGCGCGACACAAATCAGGAGACGGCCGATGCGGCGGCCTCGCTCGCGCTGCGGGCGCTCGCGTGGACGCTGGGCGATGCGGCGCGGGCGGAGCGATTGCTCGCGCTCACCGGATTGACGCCCGAGGATTTGCGCGCGCGCGCCGGGGCGCCGGCGGTGCTGGCCGCGGTGCTCGGTTTTCTGGAGAGCCATGAGCCCGATCTGATCGCCTGTGCCGAGGCGCTGGCGACAACGCCCGCCGCCCTTGTTGCTGCGCGTGCCGGATTGGAGCGCGCATGAAATCGCTGCTCATCTGCGATTGTGACGAAGTGTTGCTGCACATGGTGCGGCATTTCGGCGTGTGGCTGCGCGAGCGGCACGACATTGAATTCACGATGGCGGGCGGGGATTTCCGCACCAGCATGACGCGCCCCGATGGGGCGCTTGTCGAATTTGCCCAGATGC
Source organism: Sphingomonas sp. (assembly GCA_013822915.1). Lineage (GTDB taxonomy): Bacteria > Pseudomonadota > Alphaproteobacteria > Sphingomonadales > Sphingomonadaceae > Sphingomonas. The sequence continues at coordinate 984 of PNLG01000422.1, forward strand.
GCGCGCTGATCGACGGGTTTTTCCCCGACGAAATGGCGCGCCAGACACTGGTGCCGGGCGCGGGGGAGGCGCTCGCCGCCTTAAGCGAACAGGCCGATATCGTCATCCTCACCAATCTGGGCGATCATTGCCGCGACGCGCGGATCAGCCAGCTTGCCGCGTTCGGCATCGTCCACCGGGTCGAAACAAATCAGGGGGGCAAGGGCGATCCGGTCGCGCGGCTGGTCGCCGAACATGGCAATCCGGTGACGGTGTTTGTCGATGATCTGGCGGTGCATCACGAATCGGTTGCCAAGCACGCGCCCGCCGTCCACCGGCTGCACATGGTGTCCGAGCCGGAGCTTGCCCCGCACATCAAGCCCGCGCCGTTCGCCCATGCCCGGATCGACGATTGGGACGCGGCGCACCGATGGATCGCCGAGCGTTTCGCCCAAGCCCTTCCCGCTGCACCAACAGGAGCCATGCCATGACCGACCGGATCACCGCCGCCCTTGCCGAGCTTGGCCTGTCGCTGCCGCAAGCGGCGGCGCCCGTTGCTGCCTATGTCCCCGCCGTGGTGGCGGGCGGGTTGCTCCATATCTCGGGGCAATTGCCCTTTGCCGCAGGTGGTGCGCTGATGACCGGGCGCGTGGGTGAAGACCGCGACCTCGACTATGCGCAAAGTGCCGCGCAGCGTTGCGCGCTGATGCTGGTTGCGCAAATGGCGCAGGCACTGGGCGGGCTCGACCGGGTGGAACGGATCGTCAAGCTCGGCGTGTTCGTCAATTCCGCCACCGGCTTCACCGATCAGGCAAAGGTCGCCAATGGCGCGTCCGAGCTGATGGTCGCGCTGTTCGGGGATGCGGGCAAACATGCGCGCAGTGCGGTGGGCGTGGCGGTGCTGCCGCTCGGCGCGGTCGTTGAAATCGACGCGATTGTCGCGGTGCGCGCTTAACCCAGCGCCGCCTGTTTTTCTTCGGCCAGCCGGTCAAGCTCAGCGCGGGTCTTGCGTTCGGCCGCTGTCTTGAGCTGGCCGCATGCCGCATCAATGTCGCGACCGCGCGGGGTGCGGGTGGGGGCGGAAATCCCGGCGTCGAAGATGATCTTTGAAAACGCGCGAATCCGATCCTGCGTCGAGCAGTCATAGGGCGCGCCGGGCCAGGGATTGAACGGGATCAGATTGACCTTGGCAGGCAATTTATACTGGCGGATCAGGCGGACGAGCTCGCGCGCATCGGCGTCGCTGTCATTCTTGTCCTTGAGCATCACATATTCAAAGGTGATCCGCCGCGCATTATTGGCACCGGGATAATCGGCGCACGCCTGAAGCAGTTCGGCAATCCCGTATTTGCGGTTGAGCGGCACGATTTCGTCGCGCACCTCCTTCGTCACTGCGTGCAGCGACACCGCCAGATTGACGCCAATCTCCTCCCCTGCCCGCGCCATCATCGGCACCACGCCGCTGGTCGACAGCGTAATCCGCCGTTTCGACAGCGCGAGCCCATCGCCATCCATCACCAGTTTCAATGCGTTGCGAACATTGTCGAAATTATACAGCGGCTCGCCCATGCCCATCATCACGATGTTGGTG
>PNLG01000441.1 GCA_013822915.1 Sphingomonas sp.
GAGCGGCGACAGCACAGGGCCAATATCGCTGCTCACAAGATCACCAGCTCGGCCTTGAGCGACCCGGCCTCTTTCAACGCCTCCAGGATCGCGACCAGATCGGCGGGCGAGGCGCCGATGGCGTTCATTGCCTTGACCACATCGGCAAGCTTTGGGCCGGGCTCGAGCAGGAAGATCGGCTTGACTTCCTCGGTCACGCCGACGGCGCTTTTTTGCTCCACCGTCGTTTGTCCCTGGCTGAGCGGGGCGGGCTGGCTCACGCGTTGCGATTCATCGACGCGGACGGTCAGCTTGCCCTGTGTCACCGCCGCCGGGCCAAGCCGGACGGCGGAGCTGATGACGACGGTGCCGGTGCGCGCGTTCACGACAACGCGGGCAGAGGGTTCGGCGGAGGTGACTGTCAGATTCTCGATCTCGCTCATCAACGTCGCGCGCAGATCAGCGCCTTCGGGGGCGGCAATGGCGATCGAGACCGCGTCAATCGCCTGCGCCCGGCCCGGCCCGAGCCGGGCGTTGACGGCGGCGGCGATCGACTGCGCGGTCGTAAAGTCGGCGCGCGCGAGATTGAACGTCAGCGTCGGCGAGGTTGCAAAGCCGGTATCGACCGCACGCTCAACCGTGGCGCCATCGGGAATCCGGCCCGATGAGGGGATGTTGACGACGATTTTCGATCCGTCCGCCCCTTCCGCGCCCAATCCGCCGACCGCGAGATTCCCTTGCGCCATTGCGTAGACTTGCCCATCGGCCCCCTGCAACGCGGTGAGGATGAGCGCGCCGCCGCGCAGCGACTTCGCCTTCCCCAGCGCCGCCACCGTTACGTCGATTTTCTGCCCCGGCTTGGCAAAGGCGGGGAGTTCGGCGGTAATCAGCACTGCGGCCGAGTTTTTGAGCGACGGATTGATGTTTGCGGGCAATTGCAGGCCAAAGCGCGAGGCAATGCTTTTCAGCGACTGCACCGTATATTCCAGATTGTCATCCCCCGTGCCCGGCAACCCGACGACCAGCCCATAGCCGGTCAACTGGTTGGTGCGGATGCCCTGAAAATTGCCCAGGTCTTTCACCCGGTCGGCACGCGCGGGCGCGGCGAGCGCCAGGCTCATCAGGGTGCTCATCAACAGGGCAGTCAGGATGCGGATCATGGCGGGAGTTCCCATCAGAACGGGCTGATCACGCCGAAGAAGCGGCTGAACCACCCCTGGCGGCTGGCGCGGGCGACATCGCCCTTGCCGGTATAGGCGATCTGCGCGTCCGCCACGCGGGTGGAGGGGACGCGGTTGTCGGCATCGACATCAGCCATGCGGACAATGCCCTTGATCTGCACAAATTCGTCGCCACGGTTGAGCGTGACGCGCTTGGCGCCCTGCACCAGCATGGTGCCGTTGGGGTAAACCTCCGCCACGGTCACGCTCAGTTCGCCCTGAAGCGTGTTCGACTGGTCGGCGGTGCCTTGGCCGTTAAAGCCGCGATTGCCGCCGACGCGCGCCGAATTGGGATCGAATGCGAACGGCCCGCTGGTCGGCGGGATGACGGCGGCGGTGCCCGAACTGTCGAGCTTGGAGCTGGCCGATTTCGACGCGAGTGTCCGCTCGACAAGCGTGATGGTAAGCGGATCGCCCACCCGCTTTGCCCGCCACCCCTCGTGCAGGGGCGCATAGCCCTGCGACGCCTGATAGATAGAGCCATTGGCGGGTGGCGGTGGTGGCGGCGCGGGGCGCGACGCGCTGAAATCGGGCTGCGGCTTTTTCTTGCCGAAAATGCCGGCCTGCGCCGGGGGCGGCGCAAGCGCGATCAGCGTGATGAGCGCGGCGGCAACGCCGACGGCTGCCTTAGATGTTCTGGTTGACATATTGCAGCATCTCATCGGTTGCGGTGATCATCTTGGAATTGACTTCATAGGCGCGCTGGGTTTCGATCATGTCGACCAGTTCTTCGACGACATTGACGTTCGATCCTTCGAGCGCACCCTGGCGGATGTTGCCGCGCCCATCCTGCCCAGCAATGCCCAGATTGACCGCGCCGGATGCGGCACTTTCGATCAGATAATTGTCGCCGATCGATTGCAGCCCGGCTGCATTGGGGAAGGTTGCGATCTGAATCTGGCCGACCTGGCTCGGCTCGGTCTGGCCCGGGATCACAGCAGAGACGGTGCCGTCGGTGCCGATGGTAATCGAGGTCGTACCCTCTGGAATGGTGATGCCGGGCTGCACCTGATACCCCTCCGCCGTGACCATCAGGCCCTGGGAGGAGCGGCTGAAATTGCCCGCACGGGTATAGCCAAGCTGGGCGCCGGGAAGCTGGATCTGGAAATAGCCTTCGCCATCCAGCGCCACATCGAGCGAATTGCCGGTCTGGGACAGCGTGCCCTGCGTGTCGATCCGTGCCGTCCCCTGAATCCGCACGCCGGTGCCAAGGTTGAGGCCAGTTGCATAGCGCGTTTCCGCTGTGCTCGGCGCGCCGGGGGCCGTCACCGTCTGATAGGCAAGCGTTTCAAATGCTGCCCGGTCACGCTTGTACCCAGTCGTGTTGACGTTA
>PNLG01000416.1 GCA_013822915.1 Sphingomonas sp.
GTGTAAATGTGAAACGGGATCAGCGGCATCCGCGCGACGCCCGCCGGAAAGGCAATGAACGACCGGATCGCGGGCAATAACCGCCCGATCAGCACCGCCATATTGCCAAAGCGCGCAAAAAACCGGTCCGCCGCCTCAATCTCGCCCGCGCCGATCAGCACCCATTTGCCATAGCGCAACAGCAGCGGCCGCCCGCCGCGCTTCCCCACTTCATAGGCGATGATCGACCCCAGATTGCACCCGATCGCCCCGGCGGTCGCGGCCAGATACAGGTTCATCTGCCCCTTATAGACCAGGTAGCCCGCAAACGGCATGATGATTTCCGACGGCAACGGAATGCACGCGCTCTCAATCGCCATCAGCACCGCAATGCCGATATAGCCGCCCGAACTAATCACCCAGATGGTGAAGCCCGCCAGAATTGCCAGAATCTTTTCAACCATGGCTGCGGCGCATGGGCGATGTTGGCGCGGATGGGAAGGAAAAAATCATCACTGTGCCGCGGCTATCGCCTGCCGCTCCCGCGCCGCCGCGCGCCACAGCGCCCCCGCCAACACAACCGCCAGCCCGGCTGCCAGCACCAGATACAGCGCCATCCCCGCAACATGCGGCCAGCCCCAAAACTCGCCGGGCAAATCGCGAAACAGCCCACGTGGCCAATCCTCGATCAGGATCGGTCGCCACAGCGGGAACGGATAAATATCGGGCGCGACGATCTCTGCGGCGGCAATGGCGAGGTTGATTGCGATCGACAGCGCGAGCAACGCCGCCGCCGCAATCCGCGCGCGTACGCGCTCCAACTCGGCCCATAGCGGCGCGAGCACCAGCGCCAGCATCGGAATGGCGGGCACCGAATGGCGCGGCCCGGTTGAAAAACCGCCATCCCAATAGACATAGGCCGAATTGACCAGCAGCACCGCCGCCACCACGCCGACAATCATCCCCGCCATCGCGGCTTGCGTGCGCGCCAGCCGCAGCACGCCGATGGGCGCCAGCACCAGCACGGGCGCTACCCAGACCAGCCCGCGTCGCAGCCCGAAGATAATCTCATACAGCACCGCCGCCTTGGGACTGGTCAGCCCGAACAGCCCCTGTTGCATCCCCTCAAAACCCACCACGCCTTGATAGCCGAGCCGAAAGATCGTGCCGAACGCGAGCAGATTATAGCCCGCCAGCGCCACCCCCGCCGTCATCGCGCCCGCCACGGCCCACCCCATTGCGCGCACCGCGCCCGCACGGCCCCGCAGCCGCCACAAAGCCCATAGCGCGATCAGCGTGCCGCCAATCACGGCCTGATATTCGATCACCACGGCCCAGCCGAGCGCCACCCCCGCAATTACGGCATGACGCGGCGAGATGCTCGGCTGCGTGCCGCGCCACACCGCCCACACCGCAATCATCCAAAGCGCGGCGACGGGCGCATGCCCGAACAGCGTCGTTGACCATCCCCAAACCGGCGTGCCAAGGCCATAGGCGAGCGCTGCAAACAGTGCCGCGCCTTCGCTTCCCGTCACATCGCGCGCCACCGACCACAGCGCCAGCGTCGCCAGCGCCGTTAACAGCCCGGTGATCAGGATCGTCGCCAGCCGCAACCGCAGCCGAAGATAGCGGGCCAGATCGGGCGCCTCGATCCGCTTTTCGAGCAGCCGCGCCCCCTCCCCCGTCAAACCGAACGCAATCGCGACCACGGGCGTGGCGAGCAAGGTCATCCCCGGCGCCTTGTCGAGATAGGTGTGCGGCCCGAACTGCGCCTTGTCGATGGTCAGGTGCGCGAACTCGTCGATCGTCGCATCGCCCTGTTCGGCAAGCGAAATCGCCGCGAACAGCCGCGTCGAATTATTGGGATTAAACTCCCATGACCCAAACCAGCCGCACGACAACCACACCAGCGCAAACAGCAGCGCGGGGACTGCGCGCCGATCAGTTTGCACGCCCGCGCCCAACGGCATTGCGGCGCCTGCTTTGCGCAATCGTCGATCGGGGCACCGATGCCGTTTCCTATTGCGGTGTGTTCGCGGCTTCGGCTTCTTTGCGCGCCTGATTCTCTTTGCGCGCGCGGCGGAAAGTCTGCGCCGAACAGCCAACTTGCCCGCCCGCACCGATTGGCGTACAGCTGTTCAGCCCGGAACCACCGGCTTCCAGAATATCGTCCTGGCGATTGGCCCAGCTTTGATATTCGGGCTTGATCGATTCGGGGCGAATTTCCTTGGGAATGCGAAATCGCTCGCCCGCCGGGCGGCGGATGCACACAACGACTTCATTGCCGTTCGAATCAACCGGGCATTTTTCCTTTTCTCCATAAAGGAACAACACTCCGTTCACCGGCGCGTCGCGCGATGCGACTGTTTCGATTTTGGCGGGCGGTGCATCGGGCGCTTTGGGCGTGTAAATGGTTGGCGGCGGGGTGGCCGAGCCCGATTGTGGCCCTGCGGTCGATTGCCCGTGCGCGGCCGCTGGCAGGGCCAGGAGCAGCACGGTTGCAATCAACAGTCCGGACTTTTGCATGGCACTCTCCTGCGGCCGTTGTAACA
>PNLG01000144.1 GCA_013822915.1 Sphingomonas sp.
GCAGCCCTTGCCACACCAATGATCGAGGAGGCTCAGCCGCTACAGATTACACCCAAGGCCGCCTGACCATGCAGCCCGGTGACCACACCCCAAATTACACCTCATTGACGGACGTGACCGACATTTTTAACACAAATGCGCCGAACAACATTGCGACAGAAGATGAAACGAGAGCGTGCAACGCACGCGCGACCCCTTGCTTTACATTATTGGCAACAGCTACCGAATAGGCGCGTTGGGCAAGGGCCGAGAAGAGATAGGCTGGAATCACGATCAAATTCAACAACATGATGTTGTTGTAGTTAACCGGATAGACGATAGACGCGATGATAAAACTTGCGAGAATGCAGGCAATGTCGATCGTCAACAAGGTCACATGAAATCTAAGCCGACGGGTTCTGCGCGAATATTCCGGGCGCACGCCCTTCTGTCGGTCGATAACGAACGACGCAAACCCAATGCTATGGGGAAGTTCATTGCCCATCGTCTTCCCCCCACCCGATTCGCGATCCCTTTGGAGGATAGCAAAATTTGGCGCGCGCCGCCACCTTTCGTGTCGCATTGCAGCATAATACCTGTCCGGCGTCGGGACATCGCCCATTGTCGCGCACGAAGCGGCTCTTGTTGTGGCGGTTTGGCGGTATGGAGCTACCGCCAAATCATGGTCACCTCATCCCTGTCCCCGAACATGCCGGTGCCTTTCGGGTTGCGCTGGTCCAGGCGCATCGCGCCCGTGCCGGATGGATCCGTGCGGGCGAACAGTGGGCGGGGCAGTTCACGCCCTTGGGCTTGCGCGTCGTTCCACCATCGCCAGCGGTACTTGGGATCAGCTCTTTCCCGGACAGGGAGGGCATATCGCCCCGCGCCGCCGAGAATATTTCGACCTTGTTGACCGGCAACGGACTTGCGGAGATTGTGAGGAACAGCCGGGGGCAGCTTGCAGAGCTGATATTCATCCCTTGGGGCAATGTATCCGTCATGCGCCTGCAAAGCGGGCGACTTGCATATGACATATCGGACCCGATCGGCACGTTGCGCACGCGGCGGCTGTTGCAAGGTGAAGTCATTCCCCTTCGCGACCGCACTGACGATGGCCTGTTAGGTCGATCACGGCTTGCGCGGGCATCGGAGACCGTGGCCGGCGTTGCGGCGGCGAACACCTTTGCAAAGGCGATGCTGGATAAAGGCGGCTATGGCCGCGCATTCACATCGGCGGGCTTTGGCAACCGGATGCGCAAATGGTGCGATGAAGCCGGATTGCTGCATTGCTCGACGCACGGGCTGCGCAAGGGCATCTCAAACCGCATGGCGCTAACAGGCGCTGGCAATCGGGCGATCAAGTCGATCACCGGGCATAGCGGCGACTCCGAAGTCGCGCTTTACACCCGCGAAGTCGATCAAGAGGCTTTGGCGCGCGTCACTATGGCGCGGTTAATCAAATGGGAAATGGCTAACCCTCACCAAGGCTAGCCAACGAAACCGCTAAACCTTTGGAAGGCCAAGGATAAATGAAGGTGATGGTGACCCCTACGGGAATCGAACCCGTGTTTCAGCCGTGAAAGGGCCGCGTCCTAACCGCTAGACGAAGGGGCCAAGCCGATCAGCTCGGACCCGCGCCGTAATCAAAGCAGGTGCCGGGGTCAAGCCGCTGCGATCACTTCATGGTGGCAAACCGCCTGCAATTTATTGCCATCGGGGTCGCGGACATAAGCTGCGTAATAGTGCGCGTGATAATGCGGGCGCAGACCCGGAATCCCGGCATCGCTGCCGCCATGGCGCATCGCGGCCAGGTGAAAGGCGTGCACGGCGGCGCGCGACGGCGCAGTCAGCGCGACATGGGTGCCGTTGCCCTGGGTTGCCGGGCGGCCGTCAAACGGTTCGACAATGAATAATTTCATGCCCTGCGCGTCGCCAAACACCAGCGCCCCGGCAAGCGTGAACGGCTGGCCCAGCCCAAGCGTTGCGAGCACCGGCGCGTAAAAGCGGCGCGCCCGCTCCAGATCGCGTGTTCCCAAGGTGACGTGACTATACATGCCATCGCTCTCAATGCGCCCAGGCAGCATCGTCGAGATGGACTTCGGCCGCCGGTTTGCTGCCCCAGTCGTCGATCTTTGCCCGCCCGGCAATCCAGAGGCAGCGGTCGGCGGGCGCGCCCAGCAATGCCTGACCCAGCACGCTGTCGGCCTGTCGAAACGCCACCGTTTTCAACCGAGACCCATCTTCACCCGTCATGATTGCACGCACATGACCATTGCCGACGATATCGGCCTTGATGACGCGAAAGGGACCAGCGGCAATGCGCGGCGCGGGCCAGCCCATGCCATAGGGGCCGCCGACATCGAGCGAATCGACCAGCGCGGGGTTGACGCCGCCGGGGGCGAGCACGGCGTCGACCAGTAGAGCCCGCTCGCCGATCGCACGGGTGACGGCGGCGGCGAGGCGCTCTTCGAGGAAATCGGCAAAGGCCGCGACTTGGTCGGCAGCGATGGTGAGGCCTGCG
>PNLG01000035.1 GCA_013822915.1 Sphingomonas sp.
CCGCCGCTGGGTGCGCTGGGCCTCGCCGTGACGGGGCGCGCAAGCGTGGCGGTCGACCCCAAATTCGTGCCGCTTGGCGCGCCGGTGTTCCTGTCGCTCGACCGGGCAGAGGCGACCGGGCTGTGGGTGGCGCAGGATACGGGCGGGGCGATTCGCGGCGCGAACCGGTTCGATACGTTTTGGGGGGCGGGCGACGCCGCCCGGACGATCGCAGGCGGCATGTCAGCGCGCGGCACGGCCTTTGTGCTGGTCCCGCAGGGCACCAAATCCCGGCTCGACGCGGGGGTGGGCAGTGTCGGGCCGACGCCTCAGCGCTGAGGAGGCGGCACTGTGGCGGCGGGTGATGGCCACCGTCCGCCCGATCAAACCGCCCGCCGTCTTCGTCGAGCGCTCCGAGCCAGCACCACCGCCAAGCCCATCACGGGCCGCCGCTCCAGCCACCACCCCGGTGCTCCTGCGCCCGCGCATGGCCGCCGCCGCCCCCAAACGACCAGGTCCGGGCACGACGCTCGACGGCAGCTGGGATCGCAAGCTGGCGGGCGGGGCGATTGTGCCTGATTCGACCATCGACCTCCATGGCCACACGCTCGATACTGCCTATCGTGAGCTTGATGCCGCCCTCGACCGCGCGATTGCGCGCGAAGACCGGGTATTGTTGCTGATCACCGGGCGCGCGCCGCGTGCGGAGAGCGAGCGTCCCCACGCGCGTGGTCGGATTCGGGCGGCGGTTGATGATTGGCTGGCGGCGTCGCGCCACGCCCCGCAAATCGCGGCAGTGCGCAGCGCGCATCCGCGCCATGGCGGCGCAGGGGCGCTCTATATCATTTTGCGGCGTCCGCGCGCGGGATCAAAAAATTAACCTTTCGGTGGCATTTTGCAGCCGTTGGTCGGACGCGCGCGTCTTATTGTCTGGAGCTGTTCAATCGCGATGGAAGGAGCTTCACTCAAGGGGCGCGCCGTCGGGTTTGCGGTATCGGGCGGGGCGGTGGCCTTTGTCCTCGCGCTGGCGGCCACCTATGACAGCCATGTCGACAGCACGAGCATCGGCGGTCCCCTGATCGCGGCGATTGTGTGTGCCGTGATGGTGTGGGCAGCGATCACGCGCGGCGTGGCCGAGCGAGCGGCCGCGATCGACCAAGCGATTGTGCGCCTCGCACAGGCGGGCAGAGGCGATTTCGATAGCCCGATCCCGCTGGAAACAAAGCAGTCTGTCCCGCAACTCGCCCACGCGATGAGCGTATTGTTCACCCAGACCGCCGCCAATATCGAAAGCGTGCATCGGCTGGCGATGTTCGATCCGGTCACGGGCCTTGCCAATCGCACCAATTTTCGGCGCAGTTGCGAACGGATCCTGATCGCCGCGCCGGCGGGGGAACTGGGCGCGTTGTTCTTTATCGACCTCGACCGGTTCAAGGCGGTGAACGACACCATGGGCCATGCCATGGGCGATATGTTGCTGGGCATGGTGGCCAATCGGCTGCGCGCCGTTGCCGACCGGGTGGCAGGCGAATTTGACCTACCCACGCCGCTTATCGGGCGGTTGGCGGGGGACGAATTCACTATGTTTTTTCAGAAACTGCCGAATCGCGACGAGGCAAACCGGATTGCGTCGGGCATCTTGTTTGCGCTGGGCGAACCCTTTGAGCTGTTGGGGACCGAGGTAGAGATTGGCGCGTCCATCGGCATCGCGCTGCGCCCCGATCATGGCACGACGCTCACCGATTTGATGCGCGCGGCCGATGCCGCCATGTATCATGCCAAAGCGCGCGGGCGCGCGCGCGCTGAGTATTTTACCGATGCGCTCGCCGCCGCGCTTGCGGACCGCGCCCAGCTTGAAACCGACCTGCGCGTCGCGCTCGAACAAAATCAGTTCACCCTGGTGTTCCAGCCGCAAGTGTCGTGCAGCGAGGGCCGGATTGTCGCGGCGGAGGCGCTGTTGCGCTGGCGCCATCCGACATTGGGCCTGAAGCTGCCGGGCAGCTTCATTCAGCGCGCCGAGGAAACCGGGCTGATCGTCGAAATCGGCGAATGGGTGATCGAGACGGTTGCCGATACCATCGCGCGGTGGGGCCGGATGGGGATTGAGCAGCGGCTCGCCATCAACATCAGCCCGCGCCAGCTGGACCATGCGCAATTCTTTCGCCGTTTGCGCGATGCGATGCATGCTGCGGGGGCGCCGGCGCGGTTGCTTGAGCTTGAAATTACCGAGACCATGGCGATGCATTGCAGCGAGGAAGTGGTGGAGGCGATTGCGGCGCTCCGCGCCGATGGTGCCACGATCGCGATCGATGATTTCGGCACCGGCTATTCCAATCTTGCCCGGCTGCGCGATTTGCCCGTTGACCGGGTGAAGCTTGACCGCAGCCTGATCGAGTTCATCGCCGACCGCGCGCAGGCGCGAGTGATTGCGCAGGCCGTGATCGGTCTGATCCATGGGCTTGGCTGCGAAGCGGTGGCGGAGGGTATTGAAACGCCCGCCCAGGCCGATGT
>PNLG01000362.1 GCA_013822915.1 Sphingomonas sp.
GTAAACCGCAGCGATACGATCCTGCGCGGCTATGACGAACAGATTCGCGATCGCTTGCTCCAGATTTCGATGGGCAAGGGGATCCAGTTCCGGTTCAATACCGTGTTCAAATCAATCACCAAGAACGCCGACAACAGCCTCCATGTCGAGTTCATGACGGGTGAGCCGATGACGGTCGATTGCGTGATGTTTGCAACAGGCCGGGTGCCCAATACCGAAGGACTGGGGCTGGAGGCGGCAGGCGTGGTGCTCGATCATGGCGCGGTGAAGGTCGACGACGATAATCAATCGTCAGTGCCCAGCATCTATGCGGTCGGCGACGTCACCAACCGCGTGCAGCTCACCCCGGTCGCCATCCGTGAGGGGCAGGCCTTTGCCGACACCATGTTCGGCGGCAAGCCGACGCGGGTTGATTATGGCTGTATCCCAAGTGCTGTGTTCAGCAATCCGCCGATCGGCGCGGTCGGCCTGACCGAGGGGCAGGCGCGCGAAAAATACGGCACGGTGCGCGTCTATACCGCTGACTTTCGCCCGATGAAAAATGTGTTGGCGGGGCGCAACGAACGCGCACTTTATAAAATGGTGTGCGACGCGGCGACCAATCGCGTCGTCGGGCTGCACATGATCGGGCCGGAATCGGGCGAGATTATTCAGGCCGCCGCCGTTGCCGTCAAAGCGGGCCTGACCAAAGATGCGTTTGACCAGACGGTCGCACTGCACCCGACAATGGCGGAGGAATTGGTGCTGATGAAATAGGGGTGGCGGCGCGCGTCCGCCCCAACCAATCAATCGGTGCAGAGATTGGCGACGGCCATTTTCTGGAACAAGTGCGGCGAAATTACCGCGCTATCGGGATAGGCGCCCAGCGCCTGCTGGAACGCGGGATTGGTGAAGGCCTGGCGGAAATGCTCGACCGATTCCCACACCGCATAGTTCATGAACGCGCAGCTTCCGCCGATCGCCCGGTGGAGCTGCGTTGAAATAAAGCCCGGCTGTTGTTTCATCCACAGCGCATCAGTTTCCCAGGCGGCTAACAGGCTGTCGATATCCGCTTCGTCAACCGTGAAAATATTGACGAGCACGGCGGGGGACGCCGTTTCACCCAGTTGATGGGCGATGGGGAAATTGGGATCCAGCGGGCGCAATTGAGGCATCGTAACGCTCCTGTTTTGTCGACCCTGTTTTATCGACCTTGTTATCGCATCCAAACTACCACGCCGGTCACCCGAGTGCCACGCCCGATATCGTGATCCGGTGCATCAATCGCCGGTGGCCGTGATAATCATTGACCGCCAGATGCCAGGTCGAGCGATTGTCCCACACCGCGACCGAGCCCGGCTGCCACTGCAACCGGCAGTGGAATTCCTCGCGCATCGCCACCGAATAGAGATATTGCAGCAGCGGCTGGCTTTCCGCAGCGGTCCACCCCTCGAAATGGAGGGTGAAGGCAGGGTTCACATAGAGGATGCGTCGCCCGCTCACCGGGTGGCGGATCACGGCGGGGTGGACAGCGTTGGCGCGAATCTCCTGCCCCTTCAGGTCGGCGGCCTGATCGGTCTTCGAATACACCCCATCGGGGCCATAAATGTGGTCGGCGCTGTGCACCGCACGCAAGCCGTCCAGCGTCGCCTTCAACCCATCGGACAGCGCGTCATATGCCGCACCAAGGCTCGCGAACAGCGTGTCGCCGCCCGCCGGGGGCAATTCGCGCGCGACAAGGATCGACCCCATTGCCGGTTCCGCGTCATAACTGTGATCGGTGTGCCAGCCGCCGCCGATGTTGACGAACTGCGTCTCCGCCTTTCGTACCTCGGCGATTTCGGGATAGCCGCCGTTCGCTGGGAAATAGTTATTGACGTCGATCGCGCCCCAGCGGCGGGCGAAGGCGATGTGATCCTCCGGGTTTAGCTGCTGGTCGCGCAGCATGACAACGCCGCGGTCAGCCAATGTCTGTTTGAGCAACGCCATCTCGGCATCGCCGATGGCGCGTGCGTCGATCCCGGTAATCTCCGCCCCGCAATGCGGCGCCAGCGGCCGGATTTGCATTTCGCCCATGCTGCCTCTCCATATGATTATGGAGCGCAGCATGGGCGATTGCCGGTCAGATTACCAGATGTGAACGCGCTGTTCGGGCGCCAGATACAGCTTGCTGCCGGGCTTCACGTTGAACGCGGTATACCATGCGTCCATATTGCGCACGACGCCATTGACCCGGAACAGCGGCGGGCTGTGCGGATCGGTGCGCAGCCGGGCAAGCGCGGCATCGTCGCGCAGTTTGGTTTGCCACGCCTGCGCCCAGCCCATGAAAAAGCGCTGATCGCCGGTCAGGCCGTTGATGACCTTCGCTTTGCCGTGTTTCGCCTGATAACGCTGATAGGCACCGTAAGCTGCCTCAAGCCCGCCAAGATCGCCGATATTCTCACCCAGCGTCAGCTTGCCATTGACCTTGTTGCCGGGCAGCCCTTCAAACTGGTCATATTGCGCGGCCAA
>PNLG01000317.1 GCA_013822915.1 Sphingomonas sp.
CACGTCCGGCGCAAATTCCCGCCCGGGCATACGTACCCGCCAAACGCGAAACGGCGGCTGCGACGGATTATCCCGCCGCTGCCGCCGTCAGCGCCGCACGAAAATTCCTTCCGTGCGTATCGCCATCAATAGCGATAATGGTCGGGCTTGAACGGCCCCTCAACCGGCACGCCAATGTAATCGGCCTGCTTCTGACTGAGCTTGGTCATTTTCACGCCCAGCTTTTCAAGGTGGAGTGCGGCGACCTTTTCGTCCAGATGCTTGGGCAGGACATAGACGTCGTTCTTATATTGTTCAGGATTGGTGAACAATTCGATCTGCGCCAGCGTCTGATTGGTAAAGCTTGCCGACATCACGAAGCTGGGATGGCCGGTCGCATTGCCCAGATTGACCAGCCGCCCCTTGGACAAAATGATAATCTGCTTGCCATCGGGAAATTCGACCAGATCGACCTGCGGCTTCACTTCGGTCCACTTGTAGTTGGACAGCGCCGAAATCTGAATTTCGCTGTCGAAATGGCCGATATTGCAGACGATCGACATCGGCTTCATCGCGGCCATGTGATCGGCGGTGATGACATCGGCATTGCCGGTCGCGGTCACGAAGATGTCAGAGCGCTGAACCGCTTCTTCCATCGTCACGACTTCAAAACCCTCCATCGCCGCCTGCAGTGCGCAGATCGGGTCGATTTCGGTCACCAGCACGCGCGCGCCGCCATTGCGCAGTGACTGGGCGCTGCCCTTACCGACATCGCCAAAGCCAGCGACCGTTGCTACTTTGCCAGCGAGCATCACGTCGGTGCCGCGCCGGATCGCATCGACCAGAGATTCCTTGCAGCCATAGAGGTTATCGAACTTCGACTTGGTAACGCTGTCGTTAACGTTGATCGCGGGGAAGGGCAGTTCGCCCTTCTTGGCGATCGCATAGAGCCGGTGGACACCGGTGGTCGTTTCCTCCGACACGCCCTTGATATTCTTGACCGTTTGCGTGAGGTAACCGGGCTTGCGCGCGATGAATTCCTTCACCGACCGCTGCATTTCCACTTCTTCCTCATTCTCCGGCTCGGGGAAACTGTGCCCGGCTTCAAGCTTTGCACCCCAAAGCGCGAACATCGTCGCGTCGCCGCCATCATCTAGGATCATGTTGCAGGTCTCATCGCCCCAATCGAAGATCGAGCCGACATAATCCCAATACTCAGCCAGGGTTTCGCCCTTGATCGCGAACACCGGCACGCCGGTCGCTGCAATCGCTGCGGCCGCATGGTCCTGCGTCGAGAAGATGTTGCACGTCGCCCAGCGAACCTGCGCGCCCAGCGCGGTGAGCGTTTCGATGAGCACCGCCGTCTGGATCGTCATGTGAAGCGACCCGGTGATCCGCGCGCCCTTCAACGGTTGCGACGCGCCAAATTCCGAGCGCAACGCCATCAGGCCGGGCATTTCGGTTTCGGCGATATTGATTTCCTTGCGCCCGAAATCGGCCAGGCTGATGTCGGCGACAACATAATCAGTGCGCTCAAGAGTGGTGGCCACGCAAATTCTCCCGCTTGCAAACATGGTGGCGATGCCCGCTGGCACTGCCGATAAGTCGCCCTTACGCGGGCGATAGCATCAAATCAAATATAAAGATTTCTTTATATGAAGGAAAAACCGACACCCGGTGCTCAGGCCCGGCCCGCCTCGGCGACCAACAGGCGCGGATTAACCCCGGCGGCGGCCATGCCCGCCGCCCAGCGCGCCTCCGCCGACACGGCGAAGATCAGCGATGTGTCGCCCGCCACACTCAGCCAGCCGTGGCGCGTCATTTCCGCATCAAGCTGCCCCTCACCCCAGCCCGCATAGCCTAGCGCCACTTGCCACTGCGAAGGGCCTCGCCCCGCAGCAATCGCGCGCAGCACGTCCATCATGCCCGACAGCGCCCATCGCCCCGCGACATCAACCGTATCCTGCCCCGACCAGTCACGCGAATGGAGGACAAAGCCGCGCCCCGGTTCAACCGGCCCGCCAACACAGACGCCGCAATCGGGTGCGGCGGCTGGATCAATCGACAGCTGGCGCAGCACATCGTGAAAGCCGAGGCCGGCAATCTCACTCCCCAGCCCAATCCCCAGCGCGCCCGATGCATCATGCATGCACATCGCAATCACTGCATGGTCGAACCGCGAATCACCAATGCCGGGCATCGCGAGCAGGAATTGGCCGGTCAGATAGCAAGATTCCTTCATCTTTATGCTTTAATACGTCGCGACATGCGCGTCACGCCCCCCCTTGTGTCGATTATCGTGCCTGCGTTCGGGCTCGCCCATTTGGTGGGTGAGACGATTGAGTCGATAATCGCGCAGACCGTCACCGAATGGGAAGCGATCGTCATTGACGATGGTGCCCCCGATGACGTCGCCGGTGCCGTGCAGCCCTACCTTTCTGATCCGCGTATCCGCTTCATGAGCACCGACAATGGCGGGCTGCCGA
>PNLG01000157.1 GCA_013822915.1 Sphingomonas sp.
GAGAACCGGCTGATCACCCATCCGCGCGTCGCCGATGTGGCGGTCATCGGCGGCCCCTGCCCCGACATGGGCGAGCGGGTGATCGCCGTTGTCCAGCCGGTCGATATGGCAGAGGCGGGCGACGCGCTCGCCGCTGAACTGACCGCATGGTGCCGGGCCGAATTGTCGGGAGTCAAAACCCCGCGCCAGATCGACTTCGCCGCCGAATTGCCGCGCGCCCCCACCGGCAAACTCTACAAGCGGTTGTTGCGCGATCGCTATTGGGGGAATAGCGAGAGCCGCATCGTTTGAGCACTTTCCCGCCCAGAGAGGAACCGATAGCCATGGAAAACCGCATCCGCATCAGTGTTGCCGACCATGTCGCCGATGTGAAATTGACGCGCGGCGACAAGATGAATGCGCTCGACCCGGAAATGTTTGCGCAAATCGCCAATGCGATCGACCAAATTGCGCATATGCCGCAGGTGCGCTGCGTCGTGCTGTCGGGGGAGGGGCGCGCCTTTTGTGCCGGGCTCGACATGGTGAGCATGGCGTCGGGCGGCAGTGGCACGCCGCTTGCCGATCGCACCCACGGCCTTGCCAATGGCCCGCAAAACGCCGCCTGGGGCTGGCGCACGCTCGCGGTGCCGGTGATTGCGGCGGTGCACGGCGTCGCCTTTGGCGGGGGTTTTCAGATCATGTCGGGCGCCGACATCCGCATTGCCGCCCCGCACACCCGCTTTTCGATCCGCGAAGTGCATTGGGGCCTTGTCCCCGACATGGCGGGGATCGCGCTGTGGCGTGGCCTCGCGCGCGACGATGTGTTGCGCGAATTGACCTATACCGCACGCGAATTTGACGCGGATGAAGCGCTGGCGCTGGGATTTGTGACGCGGGTGGCGGCCGATCCCTATACCGAGGCGCATGCTCTCGCCACGCAGATTGCCGCCCGCAATCCAGAGGCGGTGCGCGGCTCCAAGAAGCTGTTCAACCTCCAGCCCGACCTCGACAGCGCCGCCATCCTTCAGGCCGAGAGCGAGGTGCAACTGGCGGTGATGCGCCGCCCCAATCAGGTCGAGGCAGTGATGGCGAACATGCAAAAGCGCACCGCCGTGTTCGTGGATTAACGGCGGCGCACGCGCGACCGGAGCACACAACCGCATCGGGTCGGCATCGCCTGACGACCCGATGCGCATCGCGACGCAACGGGGCCTGCCCGCCGCCCCGGTCGCTCTACCCCAAGAATTCGAAATATTTTCCGACCAAATTTTACGATTGCTACAGCCGATAGGCGCTCTCAAATCGGATCGGAAACGGCAATGTCATCGAACTCAATTTCGACCGCCGACTCTGATTGGCGACAGTTTAGGGTTAGTAAAATTGTCGAAGAAAGCGCAGTAATTAAATCATTTTACTTCGAATCGGTCGATGGTGAACCGGTTGCGGTCCACCGCGCCGGACAACATTTGCCGATTCGCTTGCCCCAACCCGGCGGCGAGCCGCCACTGTTGCGCACCTATACCGTTTCGATCGCCCCTTCTGCTGCGCAACTACGCATCAGCGTGCGCAAACTTGGCGTTGGCTCCAGCTATCTACATGAAGCGATCGCTATCGGCGACATCATCGATTGCCGCGTGCCGGCGGGCGACTTCATCATCGACACTGCCCCCGCGCACCCGGTCGTGATGATTGCAGCAGGCGTGGGAATCACGCCCATTCTGGCGATGATCGGCCACCTCGTCGATGAGGGCGAACGCACCGGCTCAATGCGGCCCATCACCTTTTTCTATGCCGCCCGCACCAAGGCCGAGCGCGGCTTTGACGGCGAGTTGGCCGAACTTGCGAACCGGTCGAATGGCAAGCTGACGATCATCCGCCTGCTTCAGGATATCGACGGCGCCACGATCGGCGACGATTATGAGGAGCAGGGCGTTTTGTCCGCCGCTGTGCTGGAAAAATATCTCGGTTTTCAGCTTTATGATTTCTATATGTGCGGCCCGCCGGGCTTTATGCAGGCGGTTTATGACGCATTGACCAGCCACGGCGTTGCCGATCAACGGATTTTCGCCGAAGCCTTTGGCCCGGCCTCGCTCAAGCGGCAGGCCGCATCCGCGCCAGCTGAACCAAAGCGCGAAGCGTCGACCATCCCGGTTCACGTCGTCTTTAATGCCGCGGGCGACACGGGCGTCTGGGCGCCGGGCGCCGGAAGCTTGCTCGAATTTGCCGAAAGCGCCGGGCTGACCCCCGAATTCGGGTGTCGTGTGGGCGCCTGTGGCGCGTGCAAGACCAAGTTGGTCGCCGGTGACGTCGCCTATTTCCGGGAAACCTCGGCCGCCCATGCCGATGATGAAGTGCTGATCTGCAGCGCGATGCCCGCCGCCGCAGCCGACGGCGACGTCAATAAGCTAA
>PNLG01000397.1 GCA_013822915.1 Sphingomonas sp.
TATTTCGGCGAATTACCAAAAAAATTAATACACCGAAATATTTGTTCGAATAACTATCAATATCATCGGTTTAAATTTTGATTTATACGCAACATACTGATAGATCATATAATTATATTTATTTAATCCATACTCGAAAAAATCTCTCATGCGACCGCGCAGAGGTTGATTGTGTTGGATGACTGCGCACCTAACAAATAACATGATTGTCCGATTCACCAATATGACCGGACGGGTCAGGCGCAAAATCCCACAATTATCGTGGTTGCAATGCCAATCCGTGAAAAATTGGCTGTCGCGATGCCTATGCGGCGTGGCGGTGCGTGTGACTCATTGGCGCCTTGAGCGTCAACGTTGCGACCGCGCCGTGCCCCTTGCCATCGCTGGCGAGGCGGAGTGACCCCTCCATCGCGTTCATCGAATTGGCGCACCAGTGCAGGCCGAGCCCACCCGATTTGTGCGCGCGCGTGGAATAGCCGCGCTGGAACAGCGTGGCGCCGACTTCGGGAGAGAATCCCTCGCCATCGTCGCGGATGGTGATGGTGACGACGCCGTCTGCTTCTTCAATCGCCACACGGATGCTGCCCGCGCCGGTGCCGCTGGCGGCGATAGCCTCGGCGGCGTTGCCGAACAAATTGCCGATCACCTGGCTCAAGATGATCCGGTTCGCCATGACGGGCCAAGGGCGTGCCGGGAAATCAAACGCGATCGCCGTCTCGCCCGAATAGCGCGCGATGGTGGCATTCTGTGCGATCAGCTCGGTCACGTCGCAGGTGTCGAGCGGGGGCCGCTCATGCGCCTGCGCCTGCTGGGTGCCGATGATTTCGAGGACGTGCTGCATCGCCTCGCGCCCGGTTTTCAGTTGAGCGGCGCGGTCGGTGCGGGCGGCGTCTTCCGCCCCGATGGCAGCGGCGAGGAAGGCGGCAAGCTTTTGACGGCGGGCAGGCGGCGTGTCGTCGCGCGCCAGCTCACTCAGCGCCCGGTCGATCAGTGCCTTGTCAGCGGGCGGCGCATCCGCAAGCCCGCGCGACAGGATCGTGCTGATCGGGTTCAGCGCGTTACGGACATTGTGCATGACGGCGACCGCGCTTTCGGATTTGCCGAGCGCAAAGCTCTGTACTTCCAATTGTTCGCGCAAATCCTTCAACTGACTGAGCATTTTGTTGAAACTGCGCCCGAGCGAGCCAATTTCGTCGCGGCGGTTTTCCTCTGCACGGAGCAGCGACAGCGCGCCCGATGCGGTCACCGCCTGCATATGCCGCTCGACATGGTTGAGCGGCGCCAGCACCAGCCGCGCAATTGCCCGGCTCAGCACGATGAGCAGCACGATCAGCAACACGGTTGACCCGACAATCGCGAGGACCAGCATTCGCGTGCCCAGCGTCGACACATCGCGCGGCACGACGAAACTGACGCTCGCCACGCCGTGCCCGTCCGGCCCCAGAATCGGGACACCAATCGTCATTTTGGTCCGGCTTGGCGTGAGCACGGGCTTATCCGCTTGTGCGGGGTCGAGCCGGGCGCGCAGTTGGAGCAGGGTTGAGAGTTGTTGCGACGTGATCTGGCGGACCATCAACACATAGCCTCGCGGAGCCCCGGTGCCGTCGGAGCGGCGCACCTGCGCCACGCCCACCGCCGCCACTGCATCCCCCAACCGTGCGTAGAAAGCGGTTGAATTGCGCGCCTTTAACGTAGCCTTCAAATCGATGGTGCCGATCCGTTCGATCAACCGCGCGCGCATTGCGGGCGCGTCGGCTGCTGAGGTGAGGTCGAGCCAGCGCGCAATCACGATGCCGCCATCATTGTAGACATAAGCCATGCCATTCACATGCAGATTGGCCATCGCCAGCGTCGAAAAGCTCTCCTGCTCAAACGCGCGCGTCGGGTTCGCCATATAGTCGTAGGACGAGTTCCAGTCGCCATAATCGCGCACTGCGCTTTCGACCTTGGTGATGTTCTCAGCCAGAACGGCGCGCGTGCGTTCGACATGCGCATCGACGGCGGCGGCCTCCAAATGGTTGAAGCTGGGCGTGATGACGGCGGCCAGCAACAGCGTGATGGCCACCGACCCCAAAAGGCCGACGCCCGTCAGGATCAGCAACAGCTTGGCGCCGAGCGAGCCCGGTCGCCGGAGCCGCGCATCAAGCCATGCGCGCGCCATCAGCCGTGCGTCCCGTTCCCCTGATACACCGCCGGGCCGTCGCCGGGATCGTCCTTGCCCTCGACATGACCCAGTTCGGCCATGGCGCGCGCGGCATCGGCGTCGATGGGCCGTGAAAAGAAATAGCCCTGAAGATGGGAGGCGCCGGCCAACCGCAGCGCCTGGACCTGCGCATCGGTTTCCACCCCTTCGGCAATCACGCCCAGCCCAAGCGCTCGACCAAGG
>PNLG01000226.1 GCA_013822915.1 Sphingomonas sp.
CCGCCTTGCGCAGGTTCATTTTTTCAACGACCGTGCCCGAATATTCCTCATCCACATCGATGATCACGACTTCATAAGGCTCGGTCTTGCCGCCGTTTTCGTCTTCCTTGAACAGCACGCGGGGGCGCGAGATGCCCAGCTCAAACCCTTCGCGCCGCATCGTTTCGATAAGCACGCCAAGCTGAAGCTCGCCGCGCCCGGCGACTTCGTAACTGTCGCGGTCGTCGCTTTCGGTCACCTTGATCGCGACATTCGATTCCGCTTCGCGGAACAGGCGGTCGCGGATCATGCGGCTCGTCACCTTGCTGCCCTCGCGGCCCGCCATCGGGCTGTCGTTGACGGCAAAACGCATCGAGAGCGTTGGCGGGTCAATCGCCTGCGCCTTTAACGGCTCGCTGACGCTGGGGTCGGCGATCGTGTTGGCAACGGTCGCGACGGTCAGCCCGGCCAGGCTGATGATGTCGCCCGCATTTGCCTCGTCCACCGGCACGCGTTCCAGCCCGCGAAACGCCATGATCTTGGACGCGCGGCCTGCCTCGACCACCTTGCCCTCGGGGTCGAGCGCGTGGATCGGCATGTTAGTCTTGACCGACCCCGAAAAGACGAGGCCGGTCAGGATGCGGCCCAGGAAATTATCGCGGTCGAGCAACGTCACCAGAAACTTGAACGGCCCATCCGGATCGGCTGAGGGGGCTGGGACATGATCGATAATCTTGTTGAACAAGGGGGCGAGCGTGCCCTCGCGCACTTCTGGAGTGTCGCCGGCATAGCCATTACGACCGCTCGCGAACAGCACCGGGAAGTCGAGCTGATCGTCATTCGCCTCAAGGCTGACGAACAGGTCGAACACTTCGTCGAGCACTTCCTGCGCGCGGGCGTCAGAGCGGTCGATCTTGTTGACAACGACAATCGGGCGCAGGCCAAGCGCGAGCGCCTTGCCGGTCACGAACTTGGTCTGCGGCATGGCCCCTTCGGCCGCATCGACGAGCAGGATGACGCCGTCGACCATCGACAGGATGCGCTCCACCTCACCGCCGAAATCGGCGTGGCCGGGCGTGTCGACGATGTTGATGCGCGTGGCCGATTCAGCCCCCGCTGGCGACCATTCGATCGAGGTGCACTTCGCCAGAATCGTGATCCCGCGTTCTTTTTCGAGGTCGTTCGAATCCATTGCGCGTTCCTCGACCCGCTGATTGTCGCGAAACGTGCCGGACTGGCGGAAAAGCTGATCGACAAGCGTGGTCTTGCCGTGGTCGACGTGGGCGATGATCGCCACGTTGCGGAGGCTCATGATGGATCCTGATATGTTTACGAGAGGGAAGTTAGCGGCGCGCATAGCGTAATTGTTGCGACGCGGGAAGGGCCACGCCGATTTGCCGTTGCCACCCCGGCTCGCTACGGGCGGGGCATGATGGTCCGCCTCCGCCGCTTTCTGCCCGATCGCTTCATCATGGTGCTGATCCTGACGCTCATGCTGGCGACTGTGGCGCCCGCGACGGGGGCCTGGCTGCGCGTGATCGGATGGGCATCGAATGCGGCGATTTTCGCGCTGTTTTTCCTCCACGGCGCGCGATTAAGCCCTCAGGCGGTCGCGGCGGGCGCCCGGCATTTGCGGCTGCAACTCGCGATCCTTGGCTTTGGCTACGGCGCCTTTCCGGTCGCGCTGGCGGCGGCGCGCGCCGGGCTTGGCGGGTGGTTGGCACCTGAAATGCTGATCGGGCTGGTGTTCATGGGCGTGTTGCCAACGACGGTGCAGTCCTCCATCGCCTATGCGTCGATCGCGCGCGGCAATGTAGCGGCATCCGTGATTGCGTCGGCGGCGTCGAACCTGCTCGGCGTGGTGATGACGCCGCTGTTGTTCGCGCTGTTGGCGGGTGGTGCGGTAGGCGGTGTGTCGCTGGAGGCCGTGGGCAAAGTGGCGCTGCTGCTCCTGCTGCCGTTTGCGCTGGGGCAGGGGGTGCGCCGCCGCGTGTTGGCGGTGGTGGCGCGGCACGCCAAGGCGGCGGGCATGCTGGACAAGCTGACGATCGTGCTGGCGGTCTATGTCGCCTTTGCCCATGCCGCGCGCGACGGGCTGTGGCAGCGGATTGGCGCGGATGCGCTCGGCGGCCTCGCGCTGGTGGTGGTGATCGTGCTGGGCGCGGCGTTCGCAGGGGCGTGGGCACTGGGTGCAGGGTTGAGGCTGAACCCTGCTGATCGCGCGACATTGCTGTTCGCGGGCGCGCACAAGAGCCTGGCGACCGGGGCACCCATGGCCGCGATCCTGTTGCCGCCGGCGATTGCGGGTGCTGCCATCCTGCCGCTGCTGCTCTATCACCAGATGCAGTTGATGCTGTCGGCTTGGGTCGCGGGGCAGTTGGCGGCGCGGCAATAGCGTATTATAT
>PNLG01000186.1 GCA_013822915.1 Sphingomonas sp.
CGCCGCCAGAAACTGCACCCACGGGTCATATCCCCAACTGTCGCGGACAAAGGGGCCGCCGTGCGGCATGACGATGAGCGGCAACCCCTTTTCCGGTTTGCCCACCGGCAGCGTGAGATAGGCCGGCACTTCCATCCCGTCGCGCGCGCGGTAACTGACCGCCCGCATCGGCGCGAGCAGCTTGCCCGTCATTTTGCCATAGGGTGCTGCGGCGATATCAAGCGCGCGGGTCGGACGGTCGTAAAGCAGATATTCCGGCGGCCGATCCGCCGAACTACTCACGATCAACATCTGTGCCCCATCGGCGCTGCGCGAGATGACGCGGTTCGTCGCGTTGGGCACCGCCTTGTCCAACCCGCCCTGAATCCTGCGCATTTCGGGGTCGAGCCAATGGATGCGCGGCCGATCATCGACATATTCGATCGCGCGCGGCGCGCCGTCAGCGCCAAAGACGACATCGTCAAGGTCGACGGCGGGATGTTCCCATACCACTTCGCCCAGCGTCGCCGTTTTGAAATCATAGCGGAACAACGCCAGTCGGCCATTTTTGTTGGTCGCTGTAGCGTAGCCAATATCGCTACCGCCAACGGCATGAAAATCGGTGATGTTATCATCGTCGCTGAAGGTGCCGTTGATCCAGCGCTTGAAACTCTCCCCTTCTTTTTCGCGGTACACCATCCACCAACGGCCATCTTCGACGCCGATTGCGCCTCGCACGACCCCCTGTTCGTCGGCAAACCAGTCCCACACATGGTCGCGCGCTTCGGCAACCTTTCTGTGCTTGGCGGTGGCCAGATCGAACCGGTGCACGCTTGGGTAATCATAGGGCGTCGATTGCATCGCGACGAGGACATAGGCGCCAGCCGGATCGACAAAGACGATATCGTCCCCCGAAAACCCCATTTCCCCCAGCGCCAACCACGAGAATTTCCGCGTCGCAAGATCAAACACAGCAAGCCGCGACAGATAAACGGGCTCGCCGTCGAATGTGCTGGCCTGGCCAAAGCTGATCAACAACCGCTCGGGCCCGGCCCAGCGGAAAAAGCGCATCGTCTGCTTCATGGGCAGCGCGTAAGTCTGCACATCGGGCTTGCCCTGCCGAGTGACCGTGACGATGACGAGAAGCGGCTTGCCCCCCGCCACCGAGCGCGCGGCATAATGCTTGCCATCGGGCGCAAGCTTGGGCTGTTCCATAAAGGGTTTGGCGGCCAGGTCAGCTGCCCCCGGCTTGGCGAGCGTTGCACCGCTGTCTTGAGCAGTTGCGGTCGGCGGCGTTTGATCCGGTGGTGCGCCGTATGCCGATGCCGCAACCCCGGCAAGTCCTGCCATCATCAACGCCGTCACGCGGCGCCCCAACCGCTGAATCATGCTGCAACCCCCTCTTTTTTCTTTGTATTGGATAGCGCATGTAATGGGTCGGCAAAAGTCGCCCGGTATGGACTCAACGCGGAGAGCGGATCAATGACGTTGCAGCATCGCTTGAAGATGTTCGGTATTATCCTGCTAAGTGGCTGTGCGGCCCCCGGACCGGCGGGTGCTGAATCTGCATTGCCCTTCAAGGCTGACATCATTGCCGATTTCGATGCGCCCTGGGCGATCGCGTTCCTGCCCGACGGGCGGATGCTGGTGACGGAGAAGCGTGGGCAATTGCTGCTCGTCGCCGCCGATGGGAAGACGCGCAGCGTGGTGAGCGGGACGCCGCCCGTCGACTTTGCCGGGCAAGGCGGGCTGATGGATGTCGTGCTCGCGCCGGGATTTGCCACGAACCAATTAGTCTATTTCAGCTTTTCAGAGCGCGGTCCCGGCGGCAAGGGGGTGGTGCTGGCGCGCGGGCGGCTGGTCGAGGGCGAGGGCGCCCGCCTCGAGTCGGTTGAAGTGCTGCACCGTGCCACCCCCTATCTGCCCGGCAATGGCCATTATTCGGGCCGCATCGCCTTCTCGCCGGACGGCAAATACCTCTTCTTCACCAATGGCGAGCGACAGAAGTTCGAGCCGGCGCAGGATCCCAAATCGACCCTGGGCAAGGTGCTGCGCCTCAATCTGGACGGCACGCCGGCGGCGGGCAATCCGCTCAGCGCCAAGGGCTTCAACCCGGCGGTCTGGTCCTATGGCCATCGCAACCTGCTGGGCATCGCCTTCGACAAGGACGGGCGCCTGTGGGAACAGGAAATGGGCCCCAAGGGCGGCGACGAGGTCAATTTGATCAAGCCGGGCCTCAACTATGGCTATCCGCGCGTGTCGAACGGCGATCATTATGACGGCCGCGACATTCCCGATCACAAGCCCGGCGACGGCTATGAGGCGCCCAAGGTGTCGTGGAACCCGGTGATCTCGCCCGGTGGCCTGATGATCTATTCGGGCAAGCTGTTCCCGCAATGGGCGG
>PNLG01000452.1 GCA_013822915.1 Sphingomonas sp.
AGCGTGATCGTGCGCGGGCTGCGCGCGGTCGCCGATTTCGAGTATGAATATCAAATGACGGGCATGAACCAACAACTCAACAACCGCATCGAAACCGTGTTTCTGATGGCCGATGTCGCGTTGCAACCGATTGCGTCGCGCTGGGTCAAGGAGATCGCGATGTTCGGTGGCGATATCAACAAATTCGTGACCGACGCCGTCAATCGCGACATCGTGGCACGCGTCAACCTCATCGGTCGCAAGGGCAGTTAACGCAGCAGGCATCTTTGGATTGGCGTGCTTGGGGAATTGCTCTAAGCGCGAGACAGCCAAGGCGGCGGCAGGTGCCGACATTGGCAGCAAGCCCGATTTGATGAGGTTGTGATGCGTATTCTGATGTGTCTGATCGTCGCGTTGCTGGGGCTTGGTGCCGCGCCATTGGCTGCGCAGCATATTCCCAGCATTCACCCCGCCCCGCCCACCGATGACAAGGAAAACCTGCTGTATCTAGACCTGTCGACGGGCGGGCGCGTCACCATCTTGCTGCGCCCCGATGTCGCACCGATGATGGTTGAGCGGATCAAGACGCTCACCCGCAGGGGTTTTTACAACGGGCTGTTGTTTCACCGCGTGATCGAGGGGTTCATGGCCCAGACGGGCGATCCCAAGGGCAATGGCACCGGCGGGTCGGACCTGC
This sequence comes from Sphingomonas sp., assembly GCA_013822915.1. Classification (GTDB taxonomy): domain Bacteria; phylum Pseudomonadota; class Alphaproteobacteria; order Sphingomonadales; family Sphingomonadaceae; genus Sphingomonas. Next base: position 677 of record PNLG01000452.1, read on the forward strand.
CCGATGTAAAAGCAGAGTTTAACTACCTCCCTCATGTGCGGGGCGCCGTGTCAGCGGCGCGGCCCGGGGCCCCCGAAGGCGCCAGCCCTGAGCAAATCGAGGCCGCCAACAATGGCGCCAACAGCCAGTTCTTTATCGTGTTCGAACCCCGGCTGGGGCTGGACCGCAAATATACCGTGTTTGGGCGCGTCATCGCTGGGATGGAACATGTCGATGCCGTGAACCGGGGCGAACCACCGCTTGATCCGTCGCGTATCCTGCGCGCCGCGATCGCCGCGGACGATCCGCCCCCCTATCAGCCCCCTGCCGGCACAAGCGCACCGGCTGCCCCCGTCGATCTTGGCCCGGCAGTGACGCTGCCCGGTGCCGAGGCAGCACCCGCCACAAAGCCCGCCGCGCCCAAGACCGCACCCTCAAAGGCTACCCCCGCCCCCGCCCCCGCCCCCGCCCCCGCCAAGCCGCGACCGCGCCGGTAGAGCGAGCATCGCGACCCAATGCACACGCTGGTTATCGAAACCGCAACCGCAGCGTGTTCGGTCGCCCTGGTCGAAGGTCGCGCGCTGATCGCAGAGCGGCACAGCGTGGTCGGCCGCGGTCATGCCGAACATCTGCTGCCGATGATTGCCGAGCTGCCGCGTGGCGGACGGGCCGAGTTTATCCTGGTCGATTGTGGCCCCGGCAGTTTCACCGGCATTCGCGTCGGGATTGCGGCGGCACGCGCGCTGGCCTTTGGCTGGAACGCGGAACTGGCAGGATTTTCCTCGCTCCCGCTGATCGCGGCGGCCGCGCTTGCCGACCACCCCGACTGGCGCGATGTCGCGGTCGTCCTTGATGGCGGGCATGGCGAAGTGTTCGTTCAGTGCTTTGCCAATCCGCTGGCCGCAATCGGCCCCGCGGCCTCGCTCCTGCCTGCCGCCGCGCTGGCGGTGATTGGCGACTCACCTGTGGTCGGCACCGGCCGTCGCGCGCTGAGCATATTTTCGGCCGATCTTGCCGGGCACGGCCGGCTGCCCCGCGCGGCCGATGCGCGGTTCTTGGGCGATGACTGGCACGCGCTGGCCGCCACGCCGCTTTACGGGCGCGCACCCGACGCAAAACCGCGCGCGGCCGCCTGATCCGTGCTGCGCGTAATCGACATTCGCCAGGGATCGACGGCCGATTTGGCACAAGTCGACGCGATCATGCAGCGCGCCTTTGACCCCCGTTACGGTGAGGCATGGACCCGCGCGCAATGCCTGGGCATCATGGCGATGCCGGGCGTTTGGCTGACGCTTGCGACCGTTGACGGGGCGGCCACCGGCTTTGCGCTGGCGCGCGCGCATCAGGACGAGGCGGAGCTGCTGCTGCTCGCGACGGCGCCCGAGCGGCGGCGCCTCGGCGTCGGGCGGGCATTGCTTCACGCCGTCATTAGCGACGCGCACGCCCGGGGTGTCAGAACGGTGTTTCTGGAAGTTCGATCAAACAACGATGCGATCGAACTCTATCTGGGCAATGGCTTTACCAAAGCCGGTGAACGTCGCGGATACTATCGTGGTAGGAATGGCGAGTTGTTTGACGCCTATACTTTTTGCCACACGATCGACTGACGCTTGATCTTTATACCAAGATTATAGCTTGCAACGGCACAAAAGTCGTAGGATAGCATGCGTATCAAGGCGAGTTTTCGTCCTGATACTATTCTAGGATATGCTAATGAACAATCA
>PNLG01000391.1 GCA_013822915.1 Sphingomonas sp.
GCGCAAAGTGCGGGTGGTTCGCACCTTTGCCGCCGACACCCACCCGCCGATCACCTATCCGCTGGCGCTGCTGCAGCGTTCGACCAACCGCGAGGCTGAAGGTTTCCGGGCTTTCCTGCTATCGCGCGAGGGCAAGGCGATCTTTGTGCGACGCGGTTTCGGCACCCGTTGAGGTCGGCGCGCGCATGAACCTGTCGCCGGAGGAATGGGAGATAATCGCCCTGTCGCTGAAGGTCAGCGGCGTTGCGGTGGCGACCAGCCTGCCGGTCGCCTTCGCGCTTGCCTGGGTGCTGGCGCGGGTCCGGTTTCCGGGACGTGTTCTGCTCGATGCAGCGGTGCATCTGCCGCTGGTGCTGCCCCCCGTCGTAACCGGCTGACTGCTGCTGATCGCCTTCGGCAACAATGGTCCTGCCGGGCGATGGTTGGCCGAGACGCTGGGGTTCACCTTTATGTTTCGCTGGACCGGCGCGGCACTGGCGGCGGCAATCATGGCGTTGCCGCTGATGGTGCGCGCGATGCGCCTGTCAATCGATGCGGTCGACCGCAGGCTGGAGCAAGCCGCCGAAACCCTTGGCGCGTCGCGGATGAGGGTGTTCGCCACGATCACCCTGCCGCTGGCGCTGCCAGGGTTGCTGGCGGGAGCGGTGCTGGGCTTTGCGCGGTCGCTTGGCGAGTTCGGGGCGACGATCACCTTCGTTTCGAACATCCCGGGGGAGACCCGCACGCTGCCGATTGCGATCTACAGCGCCTTGCAGGTGCCCGGCAGCGAGGACGCGGTGACGCGCCTGTCGCTGATCGCCGTGGCGCTGTCGCTAGCGGCGCTGATGGTATCGGAGGGCCTGACCCGCCGCTCGGCGCAAGGGAAGAGCAGCCATGTCGTTTGAAGTGCAGGCCGAGCGCAGGATTGGCGAGCGAATCATCGCTGCCGACTTTATGTCCGATAGCGGGCTCACGGCGCTGTTTGGGCCGTCGGGGGCGGGCAAGACCTCGCTGCTCAACATGGTGGCAGGCCTGCTGCGCCCGGATGCTGGGCGGATCGCGGTGGGCGGCGCGGTGCTGTTCGATGCTCGGACAGGCGTCAATCTTCCGGCTCGCCATCGTCGCGCTGGATATGTCTTCCAGGACGGAAGGCTGTTCCCGCACCGCCGCGTGCGCGACAATCTCCTCTATGGATGGAACCTGGCCCGCCCCGAAGATCGCTGGATGGATCTGGACGAAGCCACCAGTTTCCTCGGCATCGCCCACCTGCTCGACCGCTGGCCGCGCACGCTTTCGGGCGGGGAGGCACAGCGGGTCGCGATCGGGCGGGCGTTGCTGTCAGGCCCGCGATTCCTGTTGATGGACGAGCCGCTCGCTTCGCTCGACAGGGCGCGGCGCGAGGAGATCATGGCGGTGATCGAGCGACTACGTGACGAACTCCGGCTGCCGATCCTCTATGTCAGCCACGACCGTGACGAGGTGGCGCGATTGGCCAACCATGTCGTGCCGGTCGGCTAGGGCAGGCGCGCGACCAGCACCGCAGCGTCCGGCTCGGGGCTTCCTGCGATCTGGATCGTGTAGGTGCCGGGGGCGAGCGGAAAGTCGACCATTTTGCGAATGCCGGTGCATTCCGGGCCGTGGCCATGCGCGGTCGAGGTGATGGTGCTGCCCGCGCTCACCACATCGATCCAGCCTCTGCTGCCGAGCGCCACCCGATAGGTGCCGGGAGCGCTGACGGTGAGAGTGAACACCCCGCCGAAGCTGGCATCATCGGCGGGCCTTTCCGGCGGAACGGCATAGCGCACTTCGGGTGTTGGCAACAGTGTGAGGCGCGCCGCTTGGCCGATGGTGAGCTGCGTCCCCGACAGCGCCGCCGGGCTGTTCCATGGGGCCAGCACCCCCTCGGCCATGACCGGCGCGGTGCAACCATTAGGTGCCGTCTGCGCCATAACCGCGGTCGGCAGTGCTAGGCCGAGCAAACCCAGCACCATGCACATTCTCACCATTTCCAAACTTGCCCCCGCGATGATTGCCTATATTTGATCGAATATAGCGAGTCGCCCGCCACGGCAACTGGCAAAGCGACATAATCAAGAGGTTTTTTCATGCGTCGTATTGCTCTACTCGCCTCGGCGGCGTGTTTCGTAATGCCTGCCGCTGCGCTCGCCCAAAGCGCTGAGGAGGAACCCGAGAAGGACAGCACCTTCACCCTCGGCCAAATTATCGTCACCGCCGATCCGCCCGAAGGCATCGCCGTCACTGGCGAAACCCTCACTGCCGAGGCGATCTATGCCTTCAATCGCAACAGTCTGGACGATTCGGTGAACCTGCTGCCCGGCGTGGTGGGGTCGAACAGCGGCGGCGCGCGCAACGAGCGGCTGATCTTTGTGCGCGGGTTC
>PNLG01000309.1 GCA_013822915.1 Sphingomonas sp.
GGCAACGCGGCCAGCGTTTGCGACCTGTCCCCGCCCGAATCGTGCAGCAGGACAATCTGATGCGGTTGCGCGGCCGTCCCTGCCTCTACTCCAGCGATGGTGCGCGCGACAATTGCGTCGCGGCCCGGCGCGCGCCAGTCGAGCGGATCGACATTGAGGCCGACCGTCAGATAGCCCATGCCCGCCGCCACGCGGGTGGCGTGCAGCTCGTCGCGCTTGTCCGGGTCGGCGTCGCCCAGAAACGGCGGGCGGAACAGGCGCAGCGTGCGCCCGGTATACGCCTCGACCAACCGTTCGGCGGCGGTCAGCTCCAGCCGGATCGCGGCGGGCGAGCGCTGGCTAAGGTCCGCGTGCGAGGTGGAATGATTGCCGAGCTCGCTCCCCTCCGCCACGATGCGCCGCAACAGCGCGCCCTGGCCAAGCGCACTGGCGCCGGTCACGAAAAAGGTCGCGGGCACGCCTTCGCGGCGGAGCACGTCGAGGATGCGCGGCGTCCACACCGGGTCGGGCCCGTCGTCAAAGGTCAGCGCGACCAGTCGGCGGTGGGCGCCGGTGCGCTGCACCCGATCGGGGGTCGGCAAGCGATCATAGCGTGCGGCGCGGATCATCCCGTCCCGCCCCGCGCCGAACGTGCGCGCGCCCGCCCTTGCCTCGGCATCGAGCCGCATGATCTCGCCTGCGCCGGCCACCAGGACGCCGGGCATCGGAGGCAGGCGCTGCACCCCGGCCGCATCGCCGCGCAGCGCAGACCAGAAGCCCGGATCCTCGCTCCCCAGCCGCCACAGCGCCGTGCTGCGCACGCCCAATTGGTCGAGCACGCGCAATTGATTCATCGCGCTGACCGCGTCGAGCATCCACACTTGATGCGCGCGGCCATGTTCGCGATAGGCAAAGTGCATGGTGCCGCTGCCCGCGTCGAACACCGGCATGGTCTGCGCGCGTGCCGCCCGGCTCCATGCATCGGCAATGGTCAGCGGTTCAGTGCGCCCGCCGGACCAGTCATAGGCGTAATTGCCCAGCGCCACGACCGCCTTGTCGCGCCCGATCGCCCGCACCGCATCGGCGACAACCCGCATGAACCAGGGTTGCGACGCGATCGGCCCTGCTTCCCCGCCCATCCAATGTTCGTCATAGGCCATTACGAACAGTCGGTCGGCAACCGCTGCATAGGCCGCCAAATCCCAATCGGGGTCGGCAACCGGCACCGCCAGCGCCACGGTCCAGCCGCGCCCGGCAAAGCGTGTGCGCAGCGCGGCGAGAAACCGCCGATAATTGGCATGAGCCGACCGGGGCAAATTCTCCAGATCGAGCATCACCCCCGCCCCGCGCTCCCGCGTCACCATCCGGGTCAGCGCGTCGGCGAACCGGCGCCGCGCGGCAGGATCGGCCAACAGCTTGGCGGTCCCTGTGCCGTCCCAATGGCCATCGGGCGCCGCATTCTGAACCATTGGCATCACGCGTGGCCGGGTCGGCGCCTTGGCAAGGATGGCGTGCAGTGTGGGATCGGCGTCATAGGTCATCACCCGGTCCGGCCCGGCGATCGTCGCCAGCCCCGGCACCACCCAATCAATCTCGCTCAGCCGATCGGCAAGCGCGCGCCGCGAGGGTTCATCCCACGGCATGTAGAATGCGAAAACCTGGCGTGGGGCCCGATCGGTTGGCGTCGTTGCGACGGGCAGCCACGCCCCGGGCGCCACGGCGGGCACTGCGGCTGCGATCGCGACCGGCCGGTCGGCATCCTCGGCAAAGCGAATCGGCGCATGGCCCCGGCTCGTGGTGAGCGCGAGTGCCAGCGCGACCATCGCTGCAACCATGGCCGCGACCGCCGCCAGGGCGATGGCGAAAGTCCGGCGCGCGCGCCGCCCGGTCGGGTCAAAGAAAATGGGTTTGGTCAATACAGCCTCCGGCGAGGGATGGTATATCGGCGGATCGTAAAGATGATGCTACTTTGATACGCTGGTGGACCAATATTACTTGATCTCCGCACGCATTGATCTTGATTATTACTGCCGACGTCTCAAGAAGCCGGGTCTGATGATCGGGCGAGCGCATGACGCGCGCGCTGTATCGGCGCCGCGCTGCAACCCCATCGCCGCTGGCCTTCGCGCCGGGCAGCGGCGCTAATGTCGGTTCGTCCGATGAGCTATTTGCGACGTATAATGGTGCTGCCGGTGAGGATTGAACTCACGACCTCAGCCTTACCAAGGATGCGCTCTACCACTGAGCTACGGCAGCACGGCCCCGGCATTGCCGAAGCGGAAGCGCGCTATGGTCAGAGGCGGTTGAACTTGTCAAGCGATTGCGCCAAACGCCCGGGGTTCGCCATGCCCGACCAGCTGCCACCCGCTCGCGATGACCGCGCCGCTCGCC
>PNLG01000207.1 GCA_013822915.1 Sphingomonas sp.
GCCGCTACTCCGCTTTGCCGGGCGGACCCAGCTCGATCCCGGCCGCCTTATGCTCTACCGCGCTCACTATGACGTGCATGTGCAGCACCCGCCCGATGCGCTATCGGTGTCGCTCAACATCCTGGCACAGCACCCCGCACAGAAGTGGCGCGATCAGCGTCACTATGACGTGGCGCGGGGCACTGTCGTGCGCGCGATGACAACCGCGCCGTCTGAAGTGCTGGTCGCGCTGGCGGTGCATTTCGGCGGCGGCAATGGGCTCGATCTGGCGACCTCGCTCGCTGCCCAACACCCCTCCCCCCGGATGCGCGCGACCGCCACCGCAGCCCTTGCCGGCGCCAGTTGATCCGAAACGGACTCAATCACCATCGCTGGGCCGATCGGGCGGGCTAGAAGTGACGTCATGTTGTCTGCGTGCCTTGCTCTCGACCGACCCAGCCTTGCCGATGCGCTGGCCGATCGCGGGATCACGACAGTGGCCGCGCCACATGACGCGCCGTTGTTGATTGGCGATGCCAGCGCACGGCCACCGATCGCGCGCCGACCAAACCGGGGGCAGTATTGGCCCAGTGCGCTGCTGCTGGTAGTCGAAAGTGACGAAGCAGCCGTGATTGCCGCGATTGATTCGGGCGCCGATGATGCCGCTCGCGCCGATGCCAGTGACGCGCTGATCGCCGCGCGCGCCGCCGCGCTGATCCGGCGCGCCGCCCCGCGCGTGTTGAGCCTAGGCGATGTCGTGATTGATCTGGTCGAACGGCAGGTGTGGCGCGCGGCCCGCGCGCTTGAGCTGTTGCCACGCGAATTCCGGTTATTGCGGGCGCTGGCCGAACGACCAGGAGAAACGGTGGACCGGGCGACCTTGCTCAACTCGGTGTGCGGCATGGGATTTGACCCCGGCACGAATGTGCTCGACGTCCATGTTTCACGATTGCGCGCCAAGCTTGACCGCGGCTTTGCCTATCCAATGCTGATGACCGAAAAGGGAGTGGGTTATCGCCTCGCCGTGCCGCCGCGACCCAACCCCCCGCCCGACTTCGCGATTGATGCGCGCGCGTTAGCCGGTTAGCCTGCCCCCCAATTACCATAAGGGGGAGAGGATTGATGCACCCCAGCGTGCACGCAGCGGCCACACCCGACAAGCCGGCGCTGATCGTCGCGGAAACGGGCGAGACGATCAGCTATGCCGCACTTGATGCGGCGTCAAACCGCGCCGCGCATCTGTTTCGCGCGGCCGGGCTGGCAACGGGCGACACGGTCGCGCTGCTGCTCGATAACATCCCGGCGTTTTTCAGCTTGGTGTGGGGCGCGCAACGCGCGGGGCTGTTTTACGTGTGCATCCCCGCCAAGCTGACCGCGCCCGAAGTCGAGTATATTGTGCGCGATAGCGGCGCGCGGTTGATTATCGCGTCGGCGGCGATGGAGGGGGTGGCGGCGGCGCTGACCGAGCTGCTGCCCGATGTCGCCCGCTACATGATCGACGGCGATGCAAACGGCTGGTCGCGGTGGGAGGATGCCGTCGCGGCGCTGCCCGACACGCCGATTGCTGACGAGCGCGCGGGCACCGACATGCTCTATTCCTCCGGCACGACCGGCCGGCCAAAGGGGGTGCGCGTCGCTCTTCCCGAAGACCCCGGCATTGCCGCGCCCAATGTGCTGGTGATGCTCGCGAGCGCGCTCTACGGGATCGGGGCGGACAGCATCTACCTCTCGCCCGCGCCGCTTTACCACGCCGCCCCCCTGCGCTGGTCGATGACCGTCATGCGCCACGGCGGCACGGTGGTGATGATGCAGCATTTCGAGCCGGAGGCCGCCCTTGCCGCGATTGAGCGATACCGCGTCAACACCAGCCAATGGGTGCCGACGCATTTCGTGCGGATGCTGAAACTCGATGCAGCGACCCGCGCGCGCCATGACCTGTCGAGCCTGAAGGTCGCGATCCATGCCGCAGCCCCCTGCCCGATCCCGGTCAAGGAAGCGATGATCGCCTGGTGGGGGCCGGTGCTGTACGAATATTATGCGGGGTCGGAGGGGAACGGCCTGACCACGATCGATTCGGCGCAGTGGCTGGCGCACAAGGGCTCGGTTGGCAAGGCGGCTTATGGCCAATTGCACATCTGCGACGATACAGGCGCCGAATTGCCGCCGGGGGCAGAGGGGCTGATCTATTTCGGCGGCGGCGGCGGCGCGTTTGAATATCACAATGACCCCGAAAAAACGGCGGAAGCGCGCCACGCACAGGGATGGACGACGCTGGGCGATATCGGTCGGATGGACGCCGAGGGCTATCTCTACCTCACCGACCGCAAAAGCTTCATGATCATTTCGGGCGGCGTGAACATCTACCCGCAGGAGATT
>PNLG01000400.1 GCA_013822915.1 Sphingomonas sp.
GCGCATAATTGGCCGATCCCAAAAATGCGTCGCCGGTCGCAGCGGCGAGCACGCCTGTGGGCGCCGCTGCGGCGCGCTTGGCCAGCGCATCAAGCGGACCATCGGCCTGGATCGTCTTCAACGAATCGGCGTAAATCAGCCCGTTGGGGCCGCCCGTCGCGGGCACCTTGCCCGCCGCGCGGCCCTCATCGATCACGGCCTTGGCCTCTTGCGGCAGCCCGACATCGAACAAGTCCTGCGCATATTCGGCATAGTCATTTTGATCGCTCAGCGCTTTTGTAACGCGCAACAGCCGGAAAATATCGATCCGTTCGCGCTTGTCCAACTTATAGGGTCCGGCAAAGCCATAAAACACAAGGGCTTCGCGCCAGTTTTTCTGGGTAGGATATGCCGCGACCCATGCGCGGGACCAATCAAGCAGGTCGTTCATCATTTTTGCCCCGTTGGTTTTGGAGCGCGCATAAAGATACCATGCTTCGGGCGCCTTGCGGCCTGCCGCCTGCTCGGCGTCGATAAGCTGCTTGAGCGCGGCCAGACCACCGGCGATATCGCCCCCTTCCGCCTTGGCACGCACAATGTTCAGGCCGAGATTGGACCCGGCATAGCCCGAAGTGCGGGCCAGTTCGAACAACCGCACCGCCTCAGCGTAGTTCTTGGTTTCATACGCGATTTCGCCCAGACGATTGGCGTATGTACCGCGATCGGTCACCGATGATTTGGGATTGGCGAGCAGTGCCGTCAGCGGGGCGACCAGCGCGCTTTCGCGTTGACGGTAAATCGCCACATTGCCTTTGGCGACTGCCTGAATCTTTGAGTCCTCGATCTGAAGCCGGAAAATCTGCTTGTAGTAAATGTCATCCTCGGTCTTGGCCGCTGCCTCGGCCGCGGCGACCAGCGGTTCGGCGGCGGCCAGCTCGGCTGCCACATCCGCCGCTACGGACGCGCGTTGCTTCTCGCGGATCGCCCGGATGGCCGTCTCGGCCGGCACGGCAACCTTGCGGAATTCAGGGCTCAGTTGTGGGCCCTTGGGTGCTTCTTCCTGCTTCTTCTTCTGGGCAGGCGCGGCGGCAGGAAGCGCGAGCGCGGTGGCACCCATGAGCAACAGAGCAAAACGCCCGGCGTTTGACGCGGCCTTTGACAGGGTAACCATCACAACCATCTCCTCGTAATATTGGCTCGCTGGGATGGCCCCGCCACCCTCAATTGTCCTTCGCCATAAAGCTCCCCGCCGGGCCGTTCAACCCGAGCTTAGCAATCGAGTGCGGCGCGCGCCCTGAATAACCCTTGAACATAACCCTTAAACATAGCTCTTGAACAACGCCCGCCGGTGCGAAAAGGAGGACGGATGACATGCGCGGGGTCCAACAACCATGGCTGAGGCTGTTTTGAAGGGCCGATCGGCGGTTGTGATCGGGGCGGGCGGTGGATTGGGCGCAGCGCTCGCCGATGCGATCGCCGATGAAGCGATTTACGAGGCGATACACCGCTTTGCCCGGCGGTTTGACGGCCAGCGCCACATCGACATGACGGATGAAGTCAGCATCGCCGCAGCGGCTGCGTCGATCGCGGACGGGCTTCCGCCCGCGCTGGTGATCGTCGCAACCGGACTGCTGCACGAGAGCGAGCATGGGCCGGAACGCACGACCAAAGCGCTCGACCCCGCCTGGATGGCGCGCAATTTCGCGGTCAATGCGATCGGCCCGGCACTTGTCGCCAAGCATTTCGTGCCGCTGATGCCCACGAGCGGGCGCACGGTGTTTGCCGCACTTTCGGCACGGGTGGGCAGCATTGCCGACAATCGGCTGGGCGGCTGGCACAGCTACCGCGCGTCAAAAGCGGCGCTCAACCAATTGATCCGCACGATCGCGATCGAGGAGCGCCGTCGCAATTCGAGCTCCATCGTGGTGGCGCTCCACCCCGGCACCGTCGACACGCCGCTGTCGAAACCGTTTCAGGGCAATGTCGCGCCGGGGCAGCTCTTCGATCCGGGGCGCGCCGCGGTGCAGTTGCTCGACGTGCTCGATGGCCTGCGGCCGCCCGACAGCGGCAAGCTGTTCGCGTGGGACGGGGCGGAGGTGGCGCCGTAGGCAGGGGTTGGTTCGCGCAGAGGCGCAGCGAGCGCGGAGAAGCAGTGCGCTGGATCCGGCGGTCAGGCGCTTAGTGCGGACGTCCGCAATCAGGGCGATTCCGGCTGCCCTCTTCCAAAATCGCCTCCGCGCCCTCCGCGCCTCTGCGCGAACCCCATCCCCGACTCGCCAAATGCAACCGCCCGCTCCCTTCTGCCCGTCCCTCCCTCTCGCGCATGCGCGCGCGTGGACATTGGCGGTCGGGCCGGT
>PNLG01000366.1 GCA_013822915.1 Sphingomonas sp.
GCCTATCAGGCGTCCATCGACGCGGCCGACGAAATCGGGCTGGCGGTGCTGGCAACGACGATGGCGATTGTCGCGGTGTTCCTGCCCGTTGGTTTGATGCCCGGCATTTCGGGGCAGTTTTTCAAGAATTTCGGGCTGACCGTGGTGGTGGCCGTGTTGCTCAGCCTGGGCGTGGCGCGGCTGATCACGCCGATGATCGCGGCCTATTTCCTGAAAGCCAAGGGCCATGCGACGCACGGTGAAGGTTGGCTGATGGATGTCTATATGGCGACGCTGCGGCTGTCGCTGCGGCATCGGTGGAAGACCGTCGGGGTGGGGGGGCTTGCATTTTTGGCGACGGTTGCCGTTTTTGGCGGCGTGCCCGGCCTGTTCGGTGGCATTCCGCTGACCTTCCAGCCGCAGTTGAACCAGGATTTCAGCCAGGTTTCGATCCAGATGGCACCGGGCACAACGCTAAACCAGACGCGCGAGGTTGCCGAGCGGGTGACAGCGATCTTGAAAAAGGCGCCCGAGGTCGAGACCGCCTATACCGTTGCCAATGTCGGCAATGGCGGCATTTTCCTGACGCTCAAAAAGGATCGCAAGCGGACCTCCAGCGAATTTGAGCGCGCACTTGCCCCGCAGCTCAACGAAATTCCCGATGCACGCGTCAATTTCCAGGCACAGGAGGGCGGCGCTTCGGGCCGCGCGATTACCGTGACGATCGGCGGCAGCGATCCGGCGCAGTTGAACGATGTTGCCAACCGCCTGGTCGAGGAAATGGCGGCGCTTCCCGAATTGCGCGCGCCGCGCGTGGTGGGCGATTTGCAGCGCCCCGAAATCACCATCACCCCGCATATGGATCTTGCCGCCAATCTTGGTGTGACAACGGCGGCGCTCAGCCAGTCGATCCGTATCGCGACGCTGGGCGATATTGACCAGAATGCCGCGAAATTCTCGCTCTCCGACCGTCAGATTCCGATCCGGGTCGCCTTGTCAGAGGATTCGCGGCGCAGTCTGGCGACGATCGAAAACCTGCCGGTCCCGACCGTCAATGGCGGGTCGGTGCCGTTGAAAGTGATTGCCGATGTCGGCTTTGGCGCCGGGCCGACGCTGATCCAGCGGACCAATTTGACGCGGCGGATTAGTATCGGTGCCGATCTCGCCCCCGGCAAGGTGACGGGTGATGCACAGCCCAAGATCCAGAAGCTGCCTGCGCTCAAAAATCTGCCGACTGGTGTTACCCAATTGACGCTGGGTCAGGACAAGTGGCTGGGCGAATTGCTGATCAACTTTGTCATCGCGGTGATTTCGGGCGTGTTGCTCGTGTTTGCGGTGCTGGTGCTGCTGTATAAGCGGATGATGCCGCCGCTGGTGAATATGGGATCGCTGATCCTCGCTCCGCTGGGGTCGGCGATTGCGCTGCGGATTACCGGGGATGCGGTGTCGATGCCCGTGTTTATCGGCCTCCTGATGCTGCTCGGCATTGTCGCCAAAAACTCGATCCTGCTCGTGGATTTCGCGCTGGAGGAAATGGGCAAGGGCGTCGACAAGACCACTGCCGTGCTCGACGCCGGGCACAAGCGGGCGCAGCCAATTGTGATGACCACAGTGGCGATGGTTGCTGGCATGGTGCCGGTCGCGCTTTCGCTGACGGGGGACGGAAGCTGGCGGGCACCGATGGGTGTGACGGTTATCGGCGGGTTGATCCTGTCGACGCTGCTGACGCTGGTGATCGTGCCGGCCACTTTCTCGCTCGCGGTCGGGATTGAAGAGTGGGTGGGCTCGCGGCTGGGCAAGCGCTTGCTGACCTATCGCCCCGGCGATGACGGCCAGCCCGTGATCGACCATGATGGCACCCCCGGCAAGATCGGCTTCCGCCCCGGCGAAGGCGCACCGCAACCGGCGGAGTGAGGCCGATCGCGCCCTCGCCCGCAGACGGGCAAGTGCGGGGCGCGCGCGTCCGGCCATGAGCCTTCGCTCCGCCGCCCGCCCCGCTGACCCGCTGGCCCCGCCGCCCGCGCTGGTGCGGATGCGGCTGATCGCGGCTGGGCTGTTGCTGGCGATGGCGGGGGTGTTTCTGGCGACGCGCTGGATTGGCCCGGTGCATCCCGCGATCGGCTTTGCGCGTGCTTTTGCGGAGGCGGCGATGGTCGGCGGACTGGCCGATTGGTTCGCGGTGACCGCACTGTTTCGCCACCCGCTTGGCTTGCCCATCCCCCACACCGCGATTGTGCCGCGCAACAAGGACCGGATTGGCGACACGCTCGCCAATTTCCTGCGCGACAATTTCCTGGTGCC
>PNLG01000042.1 GCA_013822915.1 Sphingomonas sp.
ACCGTGCTGGCTTTGCGTGAACCATCGCTTGGGCCGTGCTTTGGCACCAAGGGTGGCGCAACCGGCGGCGGCCATGCGCAAGTCGCGCCGATGGTTGACATCAACCTGCATTTCACCGGCGATTTTCACGCAATCACCGCCGCGCACAATCTGCTGGCCGCCATGATCGACAATCACCTCTATTGGGGCAATGCGCTCGACATCGACGTTCGGCGCGTGACATGGCGGCGGGTGCTGGACATGAACGACCGGGCACTGCGCGCGATAACACAGTCGCTGGGCGGGGTGGCCAATGGCTTTCCGCGCGAATCGGGGTTCGACATCACTGTTGCCTCCGAAGTGATGGCGGTGCTGTGCCTGGCGGACAATATAGCCGATCTTCAGGCGCGGCTGGGGCGGATCATTGTTGCGGAAACACGCGCGCGCCAGCCGGTTACCGCGCGCGACCTGAAGGCTGATGGCGCGATGGCGGTGCTGCTGGCAGATGCCATCAAACCCAATCTGGTGCAGACTTTGGCGGGCAATCCCGCGATCATCCATGGCGGGCCGTTCGCCAATATCGCGCATGGCTGCAACTCGGTCATCGCGACGCGCACTGCGCTTGGCCTTGCCGATTATGTGGTGACCGAAGCGGGATTCGGGGCAGACCTTGGTGCCGAAAAATTCTTTGACATCAAATGCCGCCAGGCCGGGCTGACCCCCGCTGCCGCCGTGATTGTGGCGACCGTGCGCGCGCTGAAAATGAACGGCGGCGTCGCCAAGGCCGATCTCGCACGCGAAGATGTGGGCGCCGTGACGCGCGGTGCGGCCAATCTGGTCCGCCATATCGACAATGTCGCGCAATTCGGCGTGCCCGCGGTCGTCGCGATCAACCATTTCGGCGGCGACAGCGATGCCGAAATCGCCGCGATCATGGCGGCCTGCACCGCAAAAGGCGTGCGCGCGATCCTGTGTCACCACTGGGCACAGGGGGGCGCGGGCGCGACTGACCTGGCCGATGCCGTCGCCGAAATTGCGGACGAGGGGAGCAATTTCGCCCCGCTCTACCCCGACGAAGCGCCGCTGCTCGACAAAATCCGCACCATTGCAACCCGGCTTTACCACGCCGCCGACATTGCCCCTGCCCCCGGCGTCGTCGCCCAACTGGCGCGCTGGGAAGCGGCGGGTTTTGGCGACTTGCCCGTGTGCATGGCGAAGACGCAATATAGTTTTTCGGCCGACCCGACCTTGCTCGGCGCGCCAGTGGGGCATGTCGTGCCGGTCCGCGAAGTGCGGCTGGCGGCGGGTGCCGGGTTTGTCGTCGCGATCTGCGGCGACCTGATGACGATGCCCGGCCTGCCGCGTGTTCCCGCCGCCGAGAGCATCGGGCTTGATGCCAATGGTGCGGTTGAGGGGCTGTTTTGATGCGCCGCTTGCTTGGTCTGGCGGCGCTTGCCCTCAGCGCCGCCGCCCCGGCGCCCGAGCCGGTCTACATGGGCGGCGACTTGTCCTATGCCAATGAAATGCGCGATTGCGGCGCGGTGTATCGCGCGAGCGGCAAGCCGGTTGATCCGTTTGTGCTGATGAAGGCGCGCGGCGGCAATCTCGCGCGGATCCGCATTTGGAACGACCCCAAATGGACGCGCTACAGCACGCTCGCCGATGTGAAGCGCTCTATCGCACGGGCGCACAAGGCCGGGCTGCAAGTGCTGCTCGACTTTCACTATTCCGACGATTGGGCCGACGGCGACAAGCAAAACCCGCCCGCCGCCTGGGTGGGGCTGAGTGATGCGGCGCAGGCGCAGGCGCTTCACGACTATACCCGGCGCGTGCTCGACACGCTGGCAGCGGCAAAGCTGTGGCCCGAACTGGTGCAGGTCGGCAATGAAACCAATCCCGAACTGGCGGCGGGGCCAAAAAAGGCAATCGACTGGACGCGCAATGCGCTCCTCCTCAACGCCGGGCTGAAGGCGGTGCGCGACGCGGCGCGCGCAGCGGGCAAGCCGGTGCAGGTGATGCTCCACATCGCCCAGCCCGAAAATGCCGAGCCCTGGTTTGCCGCGGCGCGCCAGGCGGGCGTGACCGATTACGACATGATTGGGCTGAGCTATTACCGCAAATGGTCGACGCAGAGCGTCAGCGGGCTAGCTGACACGATCACCCGACTGCGCGCCGCGTATCAAAAGCCGGTGATGGTGGTGGAAACGGCCTATCCGTTCACGCTCGACAATGCCGATGCGTCGGCCAATCTGCTGGGCGCGGATTCGCTTGATCCGGCCTATCCCGCGACGCCCGCGGGC
>PNLG01000137.1 GCA_013822915.1 Sphingomonas sp.
ACTGGCAGAGGCGACGCTCGCGGTGTCGATCATGCCGCCGGGTGAAGGCATTCGCGTCGAACTGGTCGAGGAAACGCAACTTTCCGGCGCCGCCGCCAAGCAAGGCCGCCCGCAGCGTTATCGCGCGATCGTCAATTGCGGCAAGCCGGTGCGCGACATGTCGGTCGAAGTGCGTGAGGAGGATGGCACCCCGCTTCCCGAACGCGCGATCGGCAAAATCTGGTGCAAGGGGCCGTCGATCATGGCGGGTTATTTCCGCGACCCCGACGCAACCGCTGCCTGTATGGTCGATGGCTGGCTCGACACTGGCGATATGGGTTATATGTCAGATGGTTATGTCTATATCGTCGGCCGGGCGAAGGACATGATCATCGTCAATGGCAAAAACCATTGGCCGCAAGACATCGAATGGGCCGTGGAGCAATTGCCCGGCTTCAAGGCCGGCGACATCGCCGCCTTTGCAATTACAACCCCCGGTGGCGAGGAAACGCCCGCCGTGCTCGTGCAATGCCGCAGCTCGGACGAGCGCGAGCGCGTACGCCTGCGCGAGGAAATTCGCGAACGCGTGCGGTCGGTAACGGGCATGAATTGCGTTATCGAACTCATCCCGCCGCGCACCTTGCCGCGCACCAGCTCTGGCAAATTAAGTCGGGCAAAGGCGCGCAATCTCTATCTGAACGGCGACATCAAACCCTATGCAATAGCGGCTTGAATTTAGCCGAAAATCGCAGTTTTTCGCGAAAATCCCTTCCAATCTAACATTCCGCTAACCAATGGCGGTTATAATGGCGCGGGTGAGTAGCGAGGCGACAACTCAGTTTGCCATGCACAGGATCGACGCGGCAGCGTTGCTCGGTCTGCGCGACCCCGTGGATGGCACGAACTGGGGGCCGATCCGCGCAGCGCAAATTGATGCTGCCCGGCGCACGGCACTCTTGTTTTTGGCGGCTCATCTGATTGCCGCGTCGCTGACCGCCCTGATCGCGATGAAATCGCTCGCGCCGTGGATAGCAGGTTGCTGGGGGGCTGTGCTCGCGGCGATCGCCGTCGGGATTACGTTCAAGCGTTTGTCGCCGCAGTGGCGGGGCGCCGCGATGATACCCGTCACCGTCGTCCGCCGCACGAGCTATAGCGGGATAGCGATGGGCGTCATCTGGGCAGTGCCGCCGCTCGCGCTGGCGCCGCGCGCCGGGCCGGTCGAATTGCTGGAACTTTGGGTTGTTCTCTCGATGCTGATGACGGCATCGGCGCTGGCAACGGCCGCACTGCCGCTGGCGACGCTGGGCTTTTTGGCGCTGGTTGGGGTCGCGCTCGCCGCGATGATGCTCGTTGTGTCGGGTCCAGTGCTCGCGGCCGCGACCGTCTTGTTCATGTTTGCCGTGATGGTAACGTGCTTTGCGCAGGCTCGCGGGCTGGTCGTGATGCGCGCCAATGAAATGGCGCTTGCTGAACGCGACGAGACCGTAAACCTTCTTTTGGGCACGCAGGAAGAACGGGGTGCCGACTGGCTGTGGGAAATTGATGCCGCGCGCCGCATCATCCGCGCCTCCCCCCGCTTTGCTTATGTCGTTGGCGAAGATCCGCTGTCGATCAACCACAAACCGATCCTGCAAGTGCTGGGCGGGAGTGATTGGGAAAGCGGCGCCATCGACGACAGCCTGCGCGACCTGGCCGAAAAGCTGAAGCGACGCGAGGCGTTTCATGACCTGCTGCTGCCCATCCGTATCAAGGGCGAGCAACGCTGGCTCGAAATGGCCGCCGCGCCCCGTTTTGACGAAGGCGGTGCGTATATCGGCTTTCGCGGCGTCGGATCGGACGTGACCGAAGCACGCGCGGCGGCTGAAAAGATCAACCGCATGGCGCGGTTTGACACGCTGACCGGGCTGCCCAATCGGCTGATGATTTACGAATCGCTCGGCGCCGCGCTCGCCGATGGCGAAAAATGGTCAACACGCTGTGCCTTTGTGATGATCGACCTCGACCGGTTCAAGGCCGTGAACGATTCGCTGGGCCATCCGGTTGGCGATCGTTTGCTCGGTCGGGTGGCGCAGCGGCTTGGGCAACTAATGTCCCCCAATGAGCTTGTCGGTCGATTGGGCGGCGATGAATTCGCCATCGTCGTGCGCGATGCCAGCGACGCACGGCGGGTCGAATTGCTCGCGCGCCGGGCGATTGAGGCGATTTCCGTCCCTTATGAAATCGATCAGAACACACTCCACATCGGCGC
>PNLG01000330.1 GCA_013822915.1 Sphingomonas sp.
GACGCGCGCCCTTCCGCAAGCAGCGCCGTCATGCCATGATGGCGCGATGAAGCGCCCCTCCTCGCCCGCCCGCGCCCCTGCCTCCGTCGCGCGCCTTGCCGCTGCGCTGATGCTCCCGCTGCTCGGCGCGGCTGCCGACCCGCCCAAGCCCCCGGCCGCCCCCCGCCCGACCACCGCCGACATCCTGAAAAACGCGCCCGCCGACGCGTGGGCGAGCATTGCCGCTGACGACCTGTTGCTGATCGACATGGCCGATGGGCGCCGGGTCACCATCTGGCTCGCGAGCGGCTATGCGCCCGTTCATGTCGCCAATATCCGCACGATCGCGCGCAGCGGCTGGTGGCGCGATTCCTGGGTTTACCGGGTGCAGGACAATTATGTGACCCAATGGGGTGACCCGACCGAGAAAAAGGTGCCGCCGCCGGGGATCAACGCCACACCGCCCGCCGAATATGATTGGCCCGCCGCCAAGTCGAGCGTGACCCGCAACCCGTTCTCCGATGCCTATGCGCGGCAAACCGGCTTCAGCGATGATGGCTGGGCGATTGCTGGCAATGGCAAGCGCCAATGGCTGCCGCATTGCTATGGCGCGGTGGGCGTGTCGCGCAATTTCGCCCCCGATACCGGCACGGGCACCGACCTTTATACCGTTATCGGCCATGCGCCGCGCCATCTCGACCGCAATATCGCGCTGGTGGGGCGCGTGATTGACGGGATGGCGGCATTGTCGGCGCTGCCGCGGGGCACCGGTGGGGGGCTGGGCCTGTATGAAAATGTAAAACTCTATGTGCCGATCGCGCAGATACGGCTGGCAAGCGACCTGCCGGTGGCCGAACAGCCGCACTGGGATTATCTGAAGCCGCGCACGCCGTCCTTTGCCGCCTATCGCGACAGCCGGGCCAACCGCCAGCCGCCCTTCTTCACGGTCCCGGCGAACGCTGCGGATCTGTGCAACATTCCGGTGCCCGTGCGCCGTGTGGTGGGTTAGCGCCCGACCCAGGCAGCGATGTCGGCCGCCACCCGGTTAGCGGCGCGGTTGAGCGCATTACCCGCTGCCGCCGCCGTAATCGCGGGCATCGGCTCGCGCGCTTCGAAACGGCGCTTCTCAATCGTCTTTTGCCCGTCGCGCACCAGCACGGCTTCAAACACCACCACCGCCTGATCCGTCGCGGCATCGACGCCAAAGCTGCGCAACTCGCCCGACAGCCGCGCCCCGCCATCGCCAAAGCTGTTCTGCGGCGACAGCACCACCCGGCCGGTCTGCGCGGCCAAAGTATCAGCCATGACGCGCACAAACAGCCGCGCGGGCGGCTCTGCCCAAACGGCATCCTTGACATAGGCGATGCTGGTCACCCCCGTGATCACGGGGACGCGCGGTCCGGCAATAGCCGCAGGCGTTGCGGGCGTTTGCACAGCAATCGTGCGGGCGGTGCGCGAATCGAGCGTTACCCCAGCCGCGGGACTTGCCGAGGAGGCAAGCGTCAGCAGCATTGCGGGCGGCTTTCCCGCCAGGCTGATACAACCCGCCAGCGGCGCCAGCGCCATTACGACCAAGAGACGGATCAAGGAATGCAGCATCATCGGCCTCACTTCCGGGGCTTGTAATCGGGGAGCTTGGGCTGACCAAGCAGCGCGCCCGCACCGTCGCGGTCAATCTTTTCGGCAACGCTGGTCAGCGCCGCCGACATGATCCGCAAGTCGCGCACCAACAGCCCGATTTCGGGCACCGTCTGCTTGCTGAACGCCTGCACGCCGGGCCGCGCATCCTGCACCAGCCCATCGACCAAGGCGAGGCTTTGCTGCGCGGTGTCGAGCGCCTTGATCAACTTGCCGCTCGCCGGTTTCAGATCAGCGACCGCGCCATTGGCGGTTTCGGCAAGAGCTGCAATCTGTTCGGCGGCCGCGCCCACTTTCTGAAGCGTCACGCGCGTCTCCGCCAGTGTTTGGCCAATGCCCGGCGACTGATCGGCGAGCGCACGGGTCAGCCGGTCGGTATTGGTCAGGATATTGGCCAGCGACCGGCTATTCTGGTCGCTCACCAATTCGGTGACTTTCGCTGTCAGTGTCGATAGCCGCTGGAGCAACTCGGGGGCTGAACTGAGCAACGCGCCCAGCCCGCCTTGCCGCGTCGGGATGACGGGCACGCCATAGGGGCAGGAACGTTCGGCATTGGTGGTCGGGCACGCAATTGGCGGGGCGCCGCGGATCGCGCCGTCCAGCTGTACC
>PNLG01000181.1 GCA_013822915.1 Sphingomonas sp.
ACCAGATCGCCCTCATTCTCGCGGTCCTCATCATCGACGAGGATGAACATGCGGCCATTGCGCGCTTCCTCGATAATTTCCTCGATCGGGACAAGCACATCGGCATCGTCGCTGGCGAACAGCACTGCCTCCAGCTTGCGCAGCGTCTCCGCCGTCGGGTTCCAGTCGGGCGCGTCGATATCGCGCAGCGTGTTGGCGTGGAGCCCGGCGGCGCGCGCAAGGCCCGAACGCGACATGCCGCCCTCGGTGACAAGGTGGCGGATGCGATCGATCAGATTGGTGCTCATGACCTGGGCTATATCACATTTTGATGTGAGCACAAGGAGCGTGTATCACATCACCCTGTTAGCGCGCGATATTGCTCCATCCGGAAAAGATAACGCGCGAGCACGTCGATCTCGATATGCACTGCCTGACCGGGCGATAGCGCGCCCAGCGTCGTCACTGCTTGCGTGTGCGGGATGAGGTTGATCGCGAAGTGGGTGCCGCCGCCGGGCTGGTCGACAACTTCGTTCACGGTCAGCGAGACGCCATCGACCGTCACCGATCCCTTCGCCGCGACATAGGGGGCCAAGGTGGCGGGCAGGCTGATCGCGATCCGTTTCGAATCGCCCTCGGACTCGACGCTCACGACTTCGCCGATGCCGTCGACATGGCCGGTCACGATATGCCCGCCCAGCTCATCGCCCAGCTTCATCGCGCGCTCAAGGTTGAGCCGATGACCGACCGCCCAGTCACCCTGCGCGGTGCGGCGCAGCGTTTCGCCCGACACATCGACCGCGAACCAGCCCGGCGCGCCCGCCGCCGACTTGTCAACCACGGTCAGGCATACGCCCGAACATGCAATCGACGCGCCCAGATCGATGCCGCTGGTGTCATAGCTGGTGCGGATGACGATGCGCGTGTCGCCGCGCTGTTCCACCGCGTCGATCGTGCCGATGTCGGTGATGATGCCCGTGAACATGCTGCGCTCCCCCTTATCCCCGGACATAGGCGTCCAGCCGGTCGCTGCCAAGCATCCGGCTGTCGGTGAGGCGCCAGCGGCCATGCGCGTCGGCCAGCGCGGCGAGGCCGATATCGCCCAGCGCCGCTGTCCCTGCCCCCAGCAGGATCGGCGCGCGGTAGAGGAGGAGGCGGTCGACCAGGTCAGCGGCCAGAAACGCAGCGGCGGTTGCCGCTCCCCCTTCGACCATCAAGTCGTTGACCCCTTCCAGCCCGGCAATCGCCGCCGGTTCCCCGATCGCCCGCCATCCCGCTGGCGCGGCTCGGCGCGTCAGCACGATCCGCCGCGGCGCGCGATCCTCCAGCCCCGGCAGGCGGACATCGAGCCGGGGATTGTCCGCCACCAGCGTGCTGCGCCCGACCAGAATGGCGTCATGGCGGCTGCGTTCGAGATGGGTGTGCGCGCGCGCGTGTGCCCCGGTGATCCACCGGCTCTCGCCGTTCGCCAGTGCAATCTGCCCGTCGGTTGAGGTGGCAAGCTTCAGCGTCACTGCCGGGCGGCCCAGCCGCTGGCGGGTGAGAAAGCCGCGCATCGACGCCTCGGCCTCATCCGCGCGGATGCCGGTCGTGGTCGGGATGCCTGCTGCGCGCAGCCGGGCGATGCCGGCGCCGTTGACGGTGGGAAAAGGATCGCCCGCCGCAATCACGACCCGCGCGACGCCCCCCTCAACGAGCCGATCGGCGCAGGCCGGCCCGCGTCCGGGCTGCGCGCACGGCTCCAGCGTGACATAGGCGGTTGCCCCGCGTACCGCGTCGCCCGCCTGATCAAGCGCCATTGCCTCGGCATGGGGTCGCCCGCCCGGTTGGGTCCAGCCGCGCCCGACGACTCGCCCGTCGCGCACCACGACGCAGCCGACGCACGGATTGGGGGCAGTGCGGCCCCGCCCGCGCTCGCCCAGCGCAAGGGCTGCGCCCATCCAGCGCGCATCATCGGCGGCGGTGCTCAGAAGCCGTAAGCTTTCAACTTGTCGTCAATCGCCTTGAACTCGGCTTGACGTTTTTTCTGCAAACGGTCGAGCTCGGCCTTGATCGCGGCCTGTTTCACGCGGTCGACTTTCTGCTGCGCGCGGATTTCGATGTCGGTGCGGTCCGCGCGCCATTGCTCGACATAAATGATCTTGCGATCATAAGGCACTTTGATGCTGCTCGTGTCATTGACCAGTAGCGTGACCAGGAACGACGTCACCGCAATCGCCAGAAACAGAAAGGCAATTTC
>PNLG01000255.1 GCA_013822915.1 Sphingomonas sp.
TGGCCTCGGAACGATGGTCGGGTGGAAGCGGATTGTGGTGACGGTCGGTGAAAAGATCGGCAAGACGCACATGACTTACGGCATGGGCGCGTCCGCCGAATTGATGGCGGCGACGACCATCCTGCTCGCCGATCGCTTTGGCTTGCCGGTTTCGACCACCCACATCCTGTCGTCGGGGGTCGCCGGCGCAACGGTGGCGAGCGGTGCAGGTTTGCAGGCGGCGACGATCCGCAACATGGCGCTGGCATGGATTTTGACCTTGCCCGCTGTGATGGCGCTGGCAGGCGGGCTATACTGGCTGTTCCTGTCGATCGCGCGAGCCGCTGGAACTGCTTGAAAAATAGATATTTCTTTCTCTTTTTTTAATGATCAAACAGCGTTAATCGCTTCTTTACCAAAACCGATGATAGTTGAGTCACCATAAAGACGGTCGACTTGATCGTCTGGTCACTTGGGGGTGTCAGTAATGACCGTCATCGGAACAAACGTCGCCGCGCTCAAGGCGACTAATGCGAACAACCGCGCCAACAACGCGCTTTCGAACAGCATTGAGCGTCTGTCGACTGGCAAGCGGATCAATTCGGCCAAGGACGACGCGGCCGGGCTCGCTATTGCCTCAAACTTCACCGCGCAAATCCGCGGCCAGACCCAGGCAATCCGCAACGCGAACGACGGCATCGCGCTGTCGCAGACCGCCGACGGTGCGCTGGGCGAGGTTTCCAACATTCTGCAGCGTCTGCGCGAACTGGCCGTCCAATCGGCTTCGGGAACCTATAGCGATGGCGACCGGACCAATCTTCAGGCGGAAGTCACCGAGCTGACCGCACAGATCACCGATATTCAGACGCGCACGAACTTCAACGGCGTGCTGTTGCTCGACACGGCCGCGACCGCGATCGACATCCAAACCTCGTCGGAATCGGGCGACACCGTGACGCTGAACTTCGGCGGGCTTGACCTGACCGCAGCAATCGCGGCTGATCTCAGCACGGCGGCCGGCGCCGATGCCGCGCTCACCACACTCGACACGGCGATTGCGTCGGTCAACACGACGCGCGCTACGCTGGGCGCAGGGCAGAGCCGCCTTCAGTCGGTTGTCAACAATCTGACATCGAGTGTCGCGAACTTGACCGACGCCCGCAGCCGGATCGAAGATGTCGATTTCTCGACCGAAACGACCGAGCTGGCTCGTGCTCAAATCCTGTCTCAGGCATCGAACGCGCTGCTCGCGCAGGCGAACCAGAGCCAACAGGGTGTCATCCAGCTGCTGCAGTAAGCAGCACCTACGCCGCCCCCCTTTAGGCCGCGCGCCGCAGCAAGGTGATCTTCGCCTTGCCGTGCGTGCGGCCAGTGGCGGTTTCAAAGCCGGCCAGGTCAATGGTTTCGTTTGCTGCCGTCTCGACGCTGATCCAGGTGCCCGCGCCGATCCAGCCGAGCCGGTTGAGCTTATCGAGCGCCACCGCCGCAGCACCACTGCCATAGGGCGGGTCGAGCATCATGAGGTCAACCGGCGCCGTCGCCGGACCAAGCGTGAGCACCGACACCGCGCGCACATCACCCGTCGTGCCCAGCCGCGCCAGATTCGCCCGCAAAGCCTCGACCGCCAACCGATCCTGCTCGACGAACAGGCACGAGCCAGCACCGCGCGACAGCGCCTCAATCCCCAGCGCTCCCGACCCGGCAAACAGGTCCGCCACCGCCAGTCCCTCAAAACTACCCAGTCGACTCGTCAGCATCGAAAACAAGGCCTCGCGTGTGCGGTCCGCCGTGGGGCGGGTTGCGTCGCCTTTTGGCGCGACCAACGGGCGACCGCGCCATTTGCCCGCGATAACCCGCATCACGATTTCGGACGCGATGGGCGGGCGTCGCCGGGGCGACGGCTACGCCTGGCGCGGGGTGGGCGTGCCGATGGCGTCGCAAGCGGGGACAAACGCTTGCGTTCGGTCGCGCGCTCGGTCGAGCGGCCAGACGACGACGGCGGGGCGGCATCGCCGGGGCGACTGGGTTGCTTGCGTGGCGGGGATTTTCTCGGTGGTTCTTGTGTCAGCTTTTGCGAGGTAAGCGTGGGTTCGGCGGCGCGCGCGCGCGTGCGCGCAGGAGTGCTAGGGCGCGGCGGGGCATCGGCGCGCGCGGCGGGCGGCACATTGGTTGGGTCGCGGCGAAACTGCGCCACGTCCTGCGGGCGGACTTCGCCAATCTCGCCGGGTCTT
>PNLG01000419.1 GCA_013822915.1 Sphingomonas sp.
GTCACATTGCCGCTGATGCGATCATGCGGCGGAACCTGCGTCTGGCAGTCGAACCCGTCGCAGAGGTCAAAGTCGGTGCTGGCGACGACATAGGTCGGCACGGCCGCCACGTTGAACGCGCGGAACAGGCGGGGATCGATCCCGACGCTTCCCATCTGCTCCTGATCCAGCGCGACCTTGCGGAGCGCTTCGGTCAGCACCTTGGCGCTTCCTGCCGGAAAGCCGCGCAGCACGACAACGCCGCCAGCGGCATTCACACGGGTGATCATGTCGCGCAGTGCCTGGGGCGGCATCGACAGCGAGGCAAAGGCAATGAAGCGCGGCGCTTCGCCGAGATCGCCTTTGGCTGCGGTCCCGGCAGCGGCGACCATCTGATCGAAGTCGAAGATCGGGTCTGACGGCTGCGGGGCCGAAGTTGGGTTAGCCTGCCGATACATCTCGCCATGCGCCTTGGCCTGATCGGCAGCCGCATCCGCTTGGTCCATGACCGCCTTGGCCCGCGTGCGGGCGGCTTCGGCCAGTGCCTCGGCCTCGCCGGCGTCGCTCTGCGCCCTTGCGCGAATGGCCGCGAGATCAAGCTCGGGCTCGATCGTCTGCGCAGCTGCGCCTGCCAAAGCAGACGCGGCGGCGAGGCCCGCGCAAACAAGGATTTGTGGGAGCATCTTCATAGCGCGCAGCAGTTCCGTTTGCGCCAGACGAGGTAGCCCATATCCTCGCCGATGGCGGGATAGACCTGTCCTGCTGACATGAAGGTGGTGGAGGCGCCAATGGGCGCGCAGGCATAGCGGCCCCTGGTCTGCGGATTGGGGTTGGTGGCCTGGAAGCGGTATTGCTGCTTCCTCATCACCGGCATGAGATACTTGCCGCACAGACCCTTGCTGCCCATCGTTCCCCAGGCGACGAGCTGACGATGCAGCTTGTAGGAGAAGCGCGACAGCGCGAGGCGTGAGGCCTGCACATGTCCGATGGTCGCCGAGACATTGCCGTTCAAGGGATACATCGTGCCCTGGCACCCCGCGCACCAGAACAGGTCATCGACCGGCAGCTTTGTTGTCGCCGCGGCGCAGTCGGCAGCGCAGGCCGCGAGCGCCAGTGGATTGGCGAACAGTACGCTTTCAGGATTGATGATCGCGGTGAGCTCGCTGTCCTGCCACAGCGGATCGATCTCGCTCACGTAGAGGATGTCGACCGAGCCTGCCTCAAGGCACAGGAAATCCGCGACCAGCTCCATCCAGTAGATGAGCGGGTAGGCGTACCAGTGGACATGCCACTGCGAATGGTATTGCGTGGCCCCGCCCACCGCCGAAGGCCCGGCCATGGTCTTGAACCCGATGTCGAACCCGGGATCGATCTTCATGCCGCCGAGATTGACGAAGCACCACGGCTTCATGCTGACATCGGCAAGCCGCACCGGCTCCCAGAAGCCCATCGCGATCCCCGGCCGGATGCCGCACAGGCACAACGGCAGGTCCGGGTTGTCGGGGTCAGGGCGATTGGACGGCCAGATCTTGAGGCTGCCGACCGAAATCGGAAAGAGGCACGACCAGCAGATGTCGGTGATCGGGTTGACGAACTTGCCGGTGCATTTGCCCGGGCCCGCATCCGCGCTGGCAGGCGTGCTGACAGCGAGCATCAGGAGTGCGGCACAAGCCCATCGGAAGATGAGGTTTTGTCGGGTCATGATGGCGCGCGACCTCCGGATTTGACCGGTGTTTCGGTGATGCGGAGCAGTCGGCCCTGCTGCTCGACCACGGCGGGCACCGCGCGGATGCCGAAATGCTTCACAAGGCCGCCGCCCTGATCGAAATAGAACCGGCGCTGGCGCGCCTTCATCAGAGCGAGTGGTGCGCCGCGTACGAGGATCAGCTTGGCATTTGTCTTGCCGTAGCGCGCGCTCGCCCAGACAAGCTGCGCGGGGTCGTCGCCATCCAGGAATACCAGCGGCGCGCGCAGCGATACGGTGTCGAGCGGATTGACCCGCGTGCCGCTCGCAATGATGATCCGGCCTTTGTCGTCAGCAATATCGCGTTC
Source organism: Sphingomonas sp. (assembly GCA_013822915.1). Lineage (GTDB taxonomy): Bacteria > Pseudomonadota > Alphaproteobacteria > Sphingomonadales > Sphingomonadaceae > Sphingomonas. Next base: position 2,032 of record PNLG01000419.1, read on the forward strand.
GGCGCTGATGGTCGGATCGAACTGCCAGCTGCGCAGGGTCACGGCTTCGGTGATCCCCGCAACCGGCTCGGGCCGGTTGACCCTGGCGATCGTGCGCTGCCTCAGGCGTTCATTGAGCCGCGCGGTCTCGCCGGTCGCCTCGAGGTGCTTGAGCCGC
>PNLG01000032.1 GCA_013822915.1 Sphingomonas sp.
GCCGGCTTCACCGAAGACTATGATCCCAACGCCGAACCGGGCGACATCGCGTCGTCCGCACCGGTTGAGGAAACCCCGGCCGCGGGCTGATCGCTCTATCGGTTGTGGACCCAAAAGGGCCGCCCGCGCGATCATGCCGGGCGGCCCTTTCTTTCACCACTACAGCACCGTTATTTGCGGCCGAACAGCTTTTCGATATCGCCATGCGCCAGCTTGATCCAGGTCGGGCGGCCATGGTTGCACTGGCCGGAATGCGGGGTGACCTCCATCTCGCGCAGCAGCGCGTTCATCTCCGCGACTGACAGCACCCGCCCGGCACGCACCGATCCGTGGCACGCCATGGTGGCGGCAACATGGTCGAGCCGTTCGCGCAAGCTGAGCGCATCGTCATACGCGGCCAGCTCGTCCGCCACATCGGTGACCAGACCGATGATGTCGCTTTGCCCCAGCAGCGCAGGTGCCGCGCGCACCAGCATCGCGCGCGGGCCGAACCGCTCCAGCTCCAGCCCCAATTCGCCAAGCTCGCTCGCCCGCGCCGCCAGCCGGTCGCACGCGGCCTCATCCAGCTCGACCACTTCGGGCAGCAATAAAGCCTGCCGCGCGACCCGGCCCCCTGCCAGCGCCCGCCGCATCCGCTCGAGCACCAGGCGCTCATGGGCCGCATGTTGGTCGACAATCACCAGCCCATCGGCAGCCTCCGCCACGATATAGGTGCGGGCGACCTGGCCGCGCGCCACCCCCAGCGGATGGGCAATCGGTTCGGGCAGCGGCACCTCCGCTGCCTCCGCCCGGGCAAGCGGTGGCGGCGCGATAAAGCCGGGCCGCCGCTCGTTCAAAGCCACGCGGGGGGCGGCGGCCCCCTGCCCCCAAATATCGGCTTGCAGGCTGGGTGCCACCGGTGCGAGTTCGCGCGTCCAGGCGGCCATAGCGGCGGGGTCGGGCCGGGGCGCGCTGCGGTGTCCCGCACCATCCAGCGCATGGCGCAGCCCGCTGACGATCAGCCCGCGCACGAGTGCGGGGTCACGGAACCGTACCTCGGTCTTGGCGGGGTGAACATTCACATCGACCTGATCGGGCGGCACGTCCAGAAACAGCGCGACCACCGCATGCCGGTCGCGCGCCAGCATCTCCGCATAGGCGCCGCGCACTGCCCCCACCAGCAACCGGTCCTTTACCGGCCGCCCGTTGACGAACAGATATTGGTGATCGGCGACCCCGCGATTGAAGGTGGGCAACCCGGCGACCCCGCCAAGCATGATCCCCTCCCGCGCGAAATCCACCGCGACGCTATTGTCGATCAGCGCCCGGTCGGTGAGCGCCGCCACCCGGCCGGGGTGGTCGGCATCGGCTTGGACCCGCAGCGCCACCCGGCCGTCATGGCTCAGCTCAAACGCGATATCGGGCCGCGCCATCGCCAGCCGTCGCACCACATCGAGACAGGCGGCATATTCACTGCGCGCGCTGCGCAGGAATTTGCGCCGTGCTGGGACAGTCGCGAACAGCCGCTCCGCCCGCACGCGCGTGCCCGGCGGGAGCGCGACCGGCCCCTGCCCCGCCAAAACGCCATTGTCGACCACCCGCCGCCAGCCATCGGCACCGCGCACCCGGCTTTCGAGTGTCAGCCGCGCGACGCTCGCGATGGAGGGGAGTGCTTCCCCCCGGAAGCCCAACGTCTCAACCGCTTCGATTGCGCCGTCATTCAACAGCTTGCCGGACAGTTTTGACGTTGCGTGCCGCTCCAGCGCCAGCGCCATGTCGTCGGGCGTCATCCCGATCCCGTCATCAACCACCTCGATCAGGTCCGCCCCGCCCGCCGACAATGTGATGGCAATGCGGGTGGCCCCTGCGTCAATCGCGTTTTCGACCAATTCCTTCAGCGCGCTGGCGGGCCGCTCCACCACTTCGCCGGCGGCGATCCGGTTGACGACATGTTCGGGCAGACGACGTATTGACATGGCTGATTCTCTAGCCCAAGCGACGGCTTTCCGCGACCCGAATAGCAAAAATGCCTAGGCTGCGTGTCTGAGCGCCTGCAACCGGATCGCGGATGAAGCGCGCACCACCCCGCTTGTTGTCACTGGCGGGGCTCAAGACTGGATTTTCAATGGCTTTCTCGCGGTTCTTTAACTTTATTTCACACGACATGGCAATTGACCTCGG
>PNLG01000069.1 GCA_013822915.1 Sphingomonas sp.
TTGGGCTGCGGCCCGCACCGACGATGCGATGAACCTCATTCCAGCGCGCCTGTCGGGATTGCTGATCTGCCTGTGCGGCGGGGGTGGCTGGCGGATATTGTGGCGCGATGCGTCCAGGCACGCCTCGCCCAATGCGGGCTGGCCCGAGGCCGCGATGGCTGGGGCGCTGGGGCTGCGCCTGGCTGGGCCAATCGCTTATGACGGGATTCTTTCGGACAAGCTCTGGATTGGGGAGGGAGACCGCCCGGCCCGGACAGAGGATATTTGGCGCGGATTGGGCATCTACGCCCGTGCATGTCTGTGCCTGTGGTTCATGGCGGCCGGTATTGCAGGAGGTGCAGCATGGGCGCTATAATGCTTCAGGGCACCGGCTCTGATGTGGGCAAATCCGTGCTGGTGGCGGGGCTGTGCCGCGCCCTGGTGCAGCGGGGTTTGCGGGTCTTGCCGTTCAAGCCGCAGAACATGTCGAACAATGCTGCCGTCACCAGCGATGGCGGCGAGATCGGCCGGGCGCAGGCCTTGCAGGCAATCGCCTGCAAGGTGGAGCCGCATACCGACATGAATCCGGTGCTGCTGAAACCGCAGGCCGACCGCACATCGCAACTGATCGTGCATGGTCGGGTGCGCGGCACATTGGGCGCGGGCAATTTTCGGCAGGCACGGGGCGCGCTGCTCGGCGAAGTTCTGGCCAGCTATAACCGGCTCCGCCGGGCGTGCGACATCGTCGTTGTCGAGGGTGCCGGCTCTCCTGCGGAAATCAACCTGCGCGCTGGCGACATCGCCAATATGGGCTTTGCGCGAGCGGCAGGCGTGCCCGTCGTGCTGGTCGGCGATATTGATCGCGGCGGAGTCATTGCCGCCATCGTTGGCACGAGAACGATCATCGACCCCGCCGACACGGCGATGATCCAGGGTTTCATCATCAACAAGTTTCGGGGGGATCCCGCCCTGTTCGCCGATGGCTACGCCCAGATCGAAAGCCTCTCAGGCTGGCGCGGCTTCGGCGTTGTCCCATGGTTGAGCGCGGCGGCGCGGCTCCCCAGCGAGGATGCCGTGGTGCTGGAGAGCGGCAAGGCGCGGGCTGAAAGCCGCAAGCTGATCGCCTGTCCGATCCTGCCGCGCATATCTAATTTCGATGACCTCGATCCGCTGAAGCTCGAACATGGTGTGGACCTGCACATGGTTCCGCCCGGCCAGCCGATCCCGGCAGAGGCCGCACTCATCATCCTGCCCGGGTCAAAGTCGACAATCGCCGATCTGGCCGCTCTGCGTGCAGAGGGCTGGGACATCGATATTTTTGCGCATCACCGGCGCGGCGGGCTGATCCTTGGGCTTTGCGGTGGTTACCAGATGCTCGGCAAAAGCATCGCCGATCCCGATGGGTTTGAAGGTTCGGCCAGCGCTGCCAGCGGCCTTGGCCTGCTTGATGTTGAAACGACCTTGCACGCGCACAAGGCGTTGCGTCCGGTCAGCGGGCTGGCGATGGGCGCGCCATTCCAGGGATATGAAATGCACATGGGGCAAACCAACGGGCCGGATACGGAACAGCCCTTCGCCGTTTTCGCCGATGGCCGCCGCGATGGCGCGATAAATGCGGGCGGCACGGTGTTTGGTTCCTATGTCCACGGCCTGCTGGCTGATGCGGAGCTGCGCCGGGCGCTGCTGTCGCGCATGGATGTAGAAGCCGGGGGCGTGGACTATGGCGCCTCTGTCGAGGCGGCGCTGGACGAGATCGCAGCCGCGCTTGAGGAGCATCTCGATATTGACGCGCTGGTGGCGCTGGCCATGGCGGAGAGACCCGCTTCCGTCCCGGCGGGAGACAGCGCATGAGCAGCGCCTTGTCCCACTTGCTGGTGCTGGGCGGCGCGCGTTCGGGCAAGAGCCGCTATGCGCAAGGCAGGGCAGAGGCCCTGGCGGGTGAACTGATCTATCTGGCCTCAGCCCAGGCCTTCGATGACGAGATGCGCGAGCGGATTGCCCTGCACCGTGCCGATCGTGGGCCGCGCTGGTCAACCGTCGAGGCCCCCCTGGAACTGGCGGAGGCGATCACGGTATATAGCACGCCCGAGACGGTGGTGCTGGTCGATTGCCTGACGCTGTGGGCTTCGAACCTGATGCTGGCGGAACGCGATACGGCTGCCGCTACGGAAGGACTGA
>PNLG01000003.1 GCA_013822915.1 Sphingomonas sp.
TTAGCCTGTTGCTCTGGCTCGTGCTGCGCGATTTGCGTGAGGTTGCCTTTACACTGGCGCCCGTGGTGCTGTCGGGGTTCCTGACACTGGGCAGTTGTGTGCTGATTGGTCAGCCGATCAACTTTGCCAACATCATCGCTTTCCCGCTGCTGTTCGGGGTGGGCGTGGCGTTCCACATCTATTTCGTGATGGCGTGGCGTGGCGGCGCGACCAACCTGCTCCAGTCGAGCTTGGCGCGCGCGGTGCTGTTTTCGGCGCTGGCGACGGGCAGTGCCTTTGGCGCGCTATGGCTGTCCTATCATCCGGGCACCGCGAGCATGGGCAAGATTTTGATGATCTCGCTTGCGTGGACATTGGTGTGTGCGCTGATTTTTGAGCCCGCGCTGCTCGGACCCCCGCGCGGCAAGGGTCGCGATGAGGCTCAGGCGACGTAGATCGAACATTCCCCGCCCATCGCCTGCGGGGCGGGGGGCGGCGCGTCGGGGGAGGCGGGCGTGGCCTCAGCCGGTGGTTCGGACGGCGCTTGGGGCGGTGCTGCGGGCCCTCCGTCGGGTTCGGGGTCGGGTTCGGGGTCGGCAAGCGGATCATCGAGCAACGGCTGCGCAGCTGCGTCGCCACGCGCATCGGCGACTTCGGCGGCGCGATTCTGCAAATAGACCGAGCGCAGCGTCGCATAGGGATCGGCCGCGCCATCGAGCAGCGCCTTGAGCTGCGCATCGGACTCAATGCGCAGATCAAGCCCGGTTACCCCGCCGCGCGGCAGTTGAAACTCCAGCCGGTCGAACGGATTGCCGATTGACAATGGCAGCACAAAGCCATCGGCCTGCCCAGCCGCCAGATCCCGCAGTGTCGAAGGACCGAAAAATGGCAGGAAAATATATGGCCCCGGCCCAACGCCATAGCGCGCCAGCGTGTTGCCAAAGCCATTGGCGCGGCGCGGCAGGCCATCATCTTTCGCCAGATCGAGCAACCCGCCAATCCCGGCCGTCGAATTGATGAGGAAGCGCGCAAAAGTCTTCACCGCGCGCTTGGGCCGCAATTGCAGCAGGTCGTTCAGGAAAACGATGGGCTCAAGCAGGTTGTTGAAGATATTGCGGATGCCCGACCGCACCGGCTTTGGCACGACCGCTTTATAACCAAAGGCGACGGGACGAAAAATCGCGCGGTCAAGCCCGGTGTGAAGCCGATACATTGCCCGGTTAAACCCTTCGAGCGGATCGCCCTTGGTTCGCACATCGCCCCTTTGCGGCGGGCGAGCGATCGTGGTCGGCGCGGCGACGGGGTTTGCCGTGCCGGTCGCCGGGGCAAGGGCAGAGGCAGGGGCGGGGGTAGCATTTTCGGTTTGCACCGCGGTCGGGGCTGGTAAGGTGGTTGGTGGCGGAGCCGGGGCGACCACTTCCTGCCCCGTGACCTTGCCCGAGGCGAGCATGAGCGCGATGACAACTTCGCTACCGGTGCCCGAAAACGACCCCATCTCGCTTAGCGCTTATCAGCTAGCGTGTTGATATGTTCGATCAGTGCCGTCGGGCCGCCGCGCGCCAGAACGGCGGCGAAATCGGCGCGGCGGGTGGTCAATTGGCTGATCGCGTTTTTGAAGAACACATCGGTGATCCTCCACTCGGCGCCCACCATCCGGACGCGATACGCAATGCTGACCGGTGCCTCGCGCGGGGCGGACAATGTGGTCTTTACGAGTCGGTCGGTGCCGCGCGTGTCAATTTTTGGGTCGATGGCAAAGGCCTGACCCGACCAGTCGGCGAAATTGCGGGCATATTCGTTGATCGTCAGCTTGCGAAACGCAGCGATCAGTGCAGTCCGCTCCGCTGCGGTCGCTTGAACCCAGGGCGGGCCGACCGCAAGCCGCGTCATATAAGGCAAGTCGAACGCGCGATCGACTACCGGGGCGATTTGCGCGACGCGCCCCGCCGTGCCGAGTTTCTTTCCGCCCTTCATGATCGAAATCAGGCCATTGTCGAGCGCCTCCACCGGCGCGCGCGCCGGATCGCTGGTTTGCGCAGGCGCGGAAGTTCCCACCAGCGCGATTGCGAAACCAGCAGCGCGAGCAACAGCGAAAAAAGGCAGGCGGTCCATCATCGGCTCCAATAAGCAGGTTAAGCCCGTAAAGACGCGCGGCCATGCCGTCCAGTGCCTG
>PNLG01000320.1 GCA_013822915.1 Sphingomonas sp.
TGCGCCGCGCGGGCTTGCGATCGCCAATGCGACGCTGGCCGCCGCGATCGGACTCGGTCTGCGCTTGTGGATCGCCGGCGTGGTGATCTTCGCGCTCGGCCATGCGGTGTCGGTCTGGGCTGCGCGGCGCGATCCCCAGTTTGTCGATGTCGCGCGGCGGCATCTGCGCTTTCCCACCTATCTGAGGGTCTGAAGCCGATGCTCTCGCTTCGCGAATATCGAAACAAGGCCGACCGCCTCGCCGACTTCCTGCCCTGGGCAGCGCTGGTCGCGCCCGGCGTGGTGCTCAACAAGGATGGCAGCTTCCAGCGTTCGGCGAGCTTTCGTGGTCCGGACCTCGACAGCGCCACGCCTGCCGAACTGATCGCAACGACCGCGCGGCTCAATTCTGCGCTGCGCCGGCTGGGATCGGGCTGGGCGATCTTCGTCGAGGCGGTGCGCCGCCCGGCGCAGGACTATCCCGACAGCATCTTCCCCGATCCCGCTTCCGCATTGGTCGAGCAGGAACGCGCGGCGCAGTTCGCCGAGGAAGGCGCGCATTTCGAGAGCCGGTACTTTCTCACCCTGTTGTGGATGCCGCCTGCCGAAGACGCCGCGCGCGCCGAGAGCTGGCTTTACGAGGGCAAGGCCGAGAAGGGCGTTAACCAGAAGGAATTGCTGGGTCAGTTCATCGACCGCACCGACCGGCTGCTGCGGCTGATCGAAGGCTTCATGCCCGAAGTCCAATGGCTCGATGACAGCGAGACGCTGACTTACCTTCACAGCTGCATCTCGACCCAGCGCCACCGGGTGCGCGTCCCCGAAGTGCCGATGCATCTCGACGCGCTGCTGGCCGACGAACCGCTGACCGGCGGGCTCGAACCCCGGCTCGGCCGCGCGCATCTGCGCACGCTGACCGTGGTGGGATTTCCGAGTTCGACCTTTCCGGGGCTGCTCGACGAACTCAACCGGCTCGCATTCGCCTATCGCTGGTCGACCCGTGCGGTGATGCTCGACAAGACCGACGCGAGCAGGCTCACCGCCAAGATCCGGCGGCAGTGGTTCGCCAAGCGCAAATCGGTCGCCGCGATCCTCAAGGAGGTGATGACCAACGAGGCGTCTACGCTGCTCGACAGCGATGCCTCGAACAAGGCGGCGGATGCCGATGCGGCGCTGCAGGAACTGGGCTCGGATTTCGTGGGGCAGGCCTATGTCACCGCAACGGTGACGGTATGGGACGAGGATCCGCGGCTCGCGGCCGAGAAGCTGCGGCTGGTCGAGAAGGTCATCCAGGGCCGCGACTTCACCTGTGTGGTCGAGGGCATGAACGCGGTCGAAGCCTGGCTGGGTTCACTTCCGGGCCATGTCTACGCCAATGTCCGGCAGCCCCCGATCTCCACGCTCAACCTCGCTCACATGATCCCGCTGTCGGCCGTGTGGGCCGGGCCCGAATGGGACGAGCATTTCCGCGCGCCGCCGCTGTTCCATGCCCGGACCGAGGGCTCGACCCCGTTCCGCTTTTCGCTCCACCTCGGCGATGTCGGGCATATGCTGATTGTCGGGCCGACTGGCGCAGGCAAGTCGGTGCTGCTCGCACTGATGGCGCTGCAGTTTCGGCGTTATGATCGAGCTCAGGTCTTCGCCTTCGATTTCGGCGGCTCGATCCGCGCCGCCGCGCATGCCTGCGGCGGTGACTGGCAGAATCTGGGAACCAGCCTTTCGGATGACGGCGCTGGCGCGGTGCTGTTGCAGCCGCTGGCGCGCATCGATGAACCGGCGGAACGCAACTGGGCCGCCGAATGGCTCCAGGCGATCCTCACGTCCGAGGGTGTCATTGTCGATCCGGTCACCAAGGAGCATTTGTGGTCGGCACTGACCTCGCTGTCGACCGCGCCGGTCGCCGAACGCACGCTGACCGGGCTTGCCGTGCTCCTGCAAAGCCAGGCGCTCAAACAGGCGCTTGCGCCCTATTGCCTCGGCGGACCGTTCGGGCGGCTGCTCGATGCCGAGGCCGAGCATCTGGGTGAAGCCAGCTTTCAGGCCTTCGAGACCGAAGGTCTGAGCGGGTCGGCCGCAGCGCCTGCCGTCCTTGCCTATCTGTTCCACCGGATCGAAGGGCGGCTCGACGGCTCGCCGACGATGATCATCATCGAC
>PNLG01000221.1 GCA_013822915.1 Sphingomonas sp.
CCGCAGCGTCAGCGCGTCGACCCGGCGGCGGTCGATCGACAGCGCGCGGGTGGCGGCGTCAATCGCGCCGCCGACATCGCCGACTTGCTGGCGCACCCGGCCCAGTTCCACCCAGGCCGCGGCATCGCGCCCGCGCACGTCGCGCAACACATTGGTCAGCACGATTTGCGCGGCGGGCAAATCTCCCTGCGCCGCCAGTGCGCGCGCTGCCACCCGCAGCGCATAGCGGGCATAAGGGGGGCGGGTGAGGCGCACCTCTTTCAGCGCGGCCTTCACATCGCCCTGCAACAGCAGCGCTTCTGCCTGCAATTGGTGAACGCGGCCCATGTCGAACCCGGCATCACGCGCGCGGCCAAGCGCTGCTTGCGCGGCCAGCCCCTCGCCCAGCGCCAGATAGGTGCGCGCGAGCACCGCCTGCGCCAGCGGCCATTGCGGGTCGGCACGGCTTGCCTTCAGCGCCCAGCTTCGCGCCGCGGTGGCGTTGCCGCGCTCGAGCAGCATCAGGCTGGTCGCGAGCTGTTGGCGGGCGGTGTCGCGGCCGCCCGCTGGCGCGCGCGTCATCCACAGCACGCCCCCTGCGAGCACAAGGACCAAAGCGACCGCCGCCGCGATCAAGGGCATTTTACGCATGAAGGTCATAGCTTTTCAAAAGATCATAAAGCGTCGGGCGGCTGATCCCGAGCAGCTTTGCCGTGTTGCTGATATTGCCATCGCTGCGGGCCAGCGCATGAGCAATCGCGGCCCGGTCAGCCGCTTCGCGCACCGCTTTCAGGTTGAGCGGGGTCGGCGCTTCGCCGCCGGGCAAGTCAAGGTCGGCGGCAACGATATGCTTGCCCTCCGCCATGATAACCGCGCGCTTGATGCGGTTTTCGAGCTCGCGGACATTGCCGGGCCACGCCCATCCCTCAATCGCCGCGCACGCATCCGCTGACAGCCCGACTACACCCGAATGCAGCGCCTTGGCATGTTTGGCGACAAAATGCCGCGCGAGCAGCACCGCATCGCCAGGCCGCTCGGCAAGCGAGGGAATGCGCACGACGATTTCGGCCAGCCGGTAATACAAGTCATCGCGGAAGCGCCCATCGACGATCATCGCGTCGACGTCCTGATGCGTTGCACAGACGATGCGCGTGTCGACCGTAATCGCGCGGCGCCCGCCGATCCGCTCGATCACCCGTTCCTGCAGGAAACGCAGCAGCTTGACCTGCAGCGGCAGCGGAATGTCGCCCACTTCGTCGAGGAACAGCGTGCCGCCTTGCGCCTGTTCGATCTTGCCCTCGGTGGTTTTGATGGCACCGGTGAACGCGCCCTTTTCATGGCCAAACAATTCGCTTTCGAGCAGCGCGTCGGGAATGGCGGCGCAGTTGATCGCGACAAAGGCGCGGTCACGGCGGGGACTTGCCTCGTGCAGCCCGCGCGCCAGCAATTCCTTGCCCGTCCCGCTCGCACCCAGCAGCATGACCGAGACATCGGCGGCGGCCACCCGTTCGATCGTGCGGGTCACTTTGAGCATGTCGGGGCTCGCCGAAATAATCCCGCCCAGCCCCGCCGTGGCGCCACCGTGCGCCGCGAGCCGCCGGTTCTCCGCCTCCAGCGCATGGACGTGGAACGCGCGGGCCACGATCATGCCGAGCGCGTCGATGTCGATCGGCTTTTGGTAAAAATCCCACGCGCCCGCGCTGATCGCGCGCAACGCACTTTCGCGCGCGCCGTGGCCGGAGGCGACAATGACTTTGGTATCGGGCTTTAACCGGAGGATGTCGCCCAGCGTGGCAAATCCCTCGCTTACCCCGTCGGGATCGGGCGGCAGGCCAAGGTCAAGCGTGACGACATCGGGCTCATCTGCGCGCAGAGCATCAATCGCGGCCCGGCGATCGGCAGCGACCAGCACCTCATACCCCTCATAGGCCCAGCGCAATTGGCGTTGCAGACCCAGATCATCCTCGACAATCAGGAGCTTACGTGTCGTCATGCTGCCGCCTCCATCGTCTGGCCGACCGCCGTAGGCAGGGTGATACGAAAGCGGGTGCCATGCCCCTCGCGACTTTCCACGCTCACATCGCCGCCCATTGCGATGGTCAATTGCCGCGCCTCGAACGCGCCCAGCCCAAAACCACCAATTTTGGACGA
>PNLG01000130.1 GCA_013822915.1 Sphingomonas sp.
CATCTGGAGGACGACCGCGCGGGCTTTTGCCGCTAGGGGAGGCAAGCGACAAACTGATGATGACCTCGCCATCCTCATCCTTTTCGCCCGTCAGAGCGAAACCAAATCGCTGGTAAAATGCCAGCGGGCCGTCTTTACCAGCGACGCAACTGCTCAAAAGCGCTGTGGCACCCGATTTCGTAAGCCGGTCGACAAGTATTGATAGGGCTTGTTGCCCGAATCCACGGCCTTGATATCGATAGTCAATCATGAAGCGCCAGAGATAGGGTTGCGCTCCGACTCTTTCACTCGTCATCAAAAAGCCGACGGGTACGTCACCATTGTAAATTGCCCGACACCAAGCAATTTCGCTGTAGAATGAGGCCTGAGCCAAGGATCGAGCATTGGTGGCAACATGTCGCTGCTGATTTGGAAAAACGTCTAAATCCAGAATTTCATCCAGATTGTCTCGCGTTATCGCGCGAAAGGTGATCGGGTTCGGTTCGCTCATAGCGAACGCATATTATGTAGGATTAGTGGGCACAATGGCTGCTTCCAAACGCGCGCCTGCGCTGAACAGAGGTCCAGAACGGCATCGGGCCCAGCCGCAACTTCCCATCACACCCCCCATTTCCCATCACCCGCGCTTTGGGGTAGAGCGCGCGGGATGACCGATCCCAAACTTCCGCAGCGCGTGTTTGCGCGCGCGCGCCAGGATGCCGAAACCGCGCGCGGCATTGCCCACACTCCGCAAACCGCCGATCCCGCCTATCGCCTTGCCTTTCAGGACATGGATTTCCTGCTACGTGAGGATTTGCGGCCGGTGCGGTTTCAGCTCGAACTGCTGAAGCCCGATCTGATCCTGGACGAGGCCAATATCGCCTCGACCTTTGTGTTCTACGGGTCGGCGCGCATTCCTGAACCGGAAAAGGCGCAGGCGATGCTCGACGCCGCGCAGGACGACCGCGCCCGCCGCGTCGCCGAAAGCCTGGTCGCCAAGTCGCACTATTATGACGAGGCCCGCCACCTGGCGCAGATCGTCAGCCAGGTTCCGGTGGATGCCCAGGGCAAGCGGCAATTCGTGGTGTGTTCGGGCGGTGGCCCGTCGATCATGGAGGCGGCCAATCGCGGCGCGTGTGATGTCGGCGCCGAATCGATCGGACTGAACATCGTGTTGCCGCACGAACAAGCACCCAATCCCTATGTCACGCCGCGCCTCAGCCTTCAGTTCCACTATTTCGCGCTGCGTAAGATGCATTTCCTGCTGCACGCGCGCGCGCTGGCGGCGTTTCCCGGCGGGTTTGGCACGTTTGACGAGCTGTTTGAGCTGTTGACGCTCATTCAGACCGGCAAGATTGATCCGATCCCGGTGATGCTGTTCGGCCGCGATTTCTGGACCCGCGTGGTCAATTTCGACGCGCTTTGCGAGGAGGGGGTGATTTCCCCCAGCGACCTCGACATTTTCCGCTTCGTCGAAACGGCGGACGAAGCATGGGATTATGTGCGCGGTTTTTACAGCGAGCGCGCCGCCGCCCGCTGAGCCGCCTGAACTTACTTTCCGGGGGCCGGCGCGGTGGCGTTACCGTCTGCGGCAACGGGCGCCACCGCATTGCCGTCCGCCGCTTCGGCACCCGCCTCCGCTGCGGGCGCTTCCGCTGCGGGCGCTGCAGGAAGCGGCAGGTTCGACCCTTGCGCGTTCAGATAGGCAATCACATTCGCCCGGTCCTCACCCTTGGCCAGCCCGGCAAAGCTCATCTTGGTGCCTGCCGCATAAGAACGCGGGTTTTTGAGCCACTTGTCCATTTCCTCAAACGTCCATTTGCCGCTGGCCAAGCCCTTTAGCACGTCTGAATAGGCAAAGCCGGACTTGGCGGCGATGCCCGCCCCTACGATTGCCCACAGGTTCGGGCCAATGCCGTTTGCCCCGCCCTGATTGGCGTTATGGCATGATGCGCACTTCTTGAACGCGTCTGCCCCCTTTGCGACATCGGCGGTCGCGAGCAGAGTCGCGATCGGCACATCGGGGACGGCGGCACCCGCGCCCTCGGCTGATGCCTCGACCACACCCTCAATCGGATAGCCCATTTTTTCGGGGCGCTCGCCACGAAACTGGCCGCCGACAATCAGATAGAGCCCAAGCGCTG
>PNLG01000370.1 GCA_013822915.1 Sphingomonas sp.
ATCGGTCAGCGGGGAAATCAGGCCCAGCCGCGTGCCCCACGGCCCGACCCGCCAATAGCGCGCTGGGCCGCCGCTGCTATACTCGCTTTGGGTCAGTGTGAACCGGCGCGAAAGATCGGCAAACACCTCAGTCAACGGTACAAACCGGTCGGCGCGGTCTTCGTCAATCGCGCCCAGCGGCATGGTTTCGATCAGCGACAGGTCAAAGCCATTGGTCCCGCACCAGGCGAGCATGTCAGGGATTTCGTGGTCATTCAGCCCTTTGAGCGCGACCAGATTGATCTTGACCCGCAGCCCGGCATCGCGCGCGGCGAAAATGCCGCCGATGACCTGATCGACATCGCCGTGGCGGGTGATGTGGCGGAACACCGCCGGGTCGCGGCTGTCGAGGCTGACATTGATCCGCCGCATACCCGCCGCGTAAAGTGCCTCGGCATGATCGGCGAGGCGGGTGGCGTTGGTGGTCATCGTCAGCTCCTCGAGCCCGTGCCCGAGCGAACGACCCAGCCGCCGCGCCAGTTCAACCACGTCGCGCCGCACTAGCGGCTCGCCCCCCGACAGCCGGATCTTCGTCACACCGCGCGCGATGAAGCGTTCTGCGATCAGCGCGATTTCCTCAAGGCTGAGCAATTGCGATTTGGGTAGGAACGTCATTTCTTCTGCCATGCAATAGCGGCAGCGCAAGTCGCAGCGATCGGTCACCGAGATCCGTAGATAGCTGATCGTACGACCATGACGGTCGATAAGGGCAGGGCCACAGGTCATTGCCCCGGAAAACTAGGCGTTTGGGCGCCGGGCGGCAAGCACTGGATAGGAAATACTCGATCGGGGCTTGTTCCCCACCGGGAGGATTGGCGAAAGCGCGCGCCGCCCGCTACAGTCCTTGGGTGAGCACCGCCGCTGTCCCCGATCCGTCGCCCCTCCGCCTGCGCGCGCGGCCGCCCGTGTTCATTCTGTCGTTCCGCCAGCGCGATGAACTGGCGGTGCTGGCCGGGCGCAGCGGGTGGCAAGTAATCGCCGCGCGCCGGGCGGATGCGGCCGCCGAACGCTATGCGAGCAGCGGCGCGCGGATCGCCGTGATCGACGCGCGCGGCGCGCTGGCGGATGGGCTGGCGGCCGCTGTGATGCTCGGCGGGCATGTCAGTCAGCGGGAAGGCGCGCTGCTGGTGATGGTATCACGGGGCGATACCGCAGCTCTCGCGGCCATGCTCGATGCGGGAGCAACGCATTTCCTGGTCAGCCCGCATGGCGAAGCCGAATTTGTCGAATCGCTGCGCTATGCCGAGCGGCATGTCGATCGGATGATCGCGCGCGTGGCGAGCGGCGCCCCTGCCGAGGGGAGCGCCGCGCCGATGGGCTGGCGTATCGACGGTCGCCGTCAGGTGAAGTTGACAGCGGCACTCGCCGACCTGCTTCGCGCGCCCGATCAAGTCGATGCGCGCTGGTTGCTGCGTCAGGTGCCACGCAGCGGCCGCGCGGCTGCGCTCGCGGCGTGGCGTCGTTTGCGCACCGAAGCGGCACCCACCGCCTTTGCGCATGAGTTTACCGGCATCGGTCGCGTGGTCGAGCATATCCAGTATGATCGCGCTGCTGATGCCGCTGTTGCCGTGATCGAGCGGTTGAACTTGCTGGCGCACCCCGACGCGGTGGCGCGCGATGCGCTGTCGCGGGTGCGTGACGCGGGCGGCGCGCGGCGCTGGCTTGACCAGCAATTGCAAGAGGGGCGATCGGTGCAGGTGGCGTTGATCGCGCTTAACCGGTTCGACATTGTCAACACCGCCTATGGCCGTTCTGCGGGCGACACCGTGCTTCAGGCAGCGCAGCGGCGGATTGAGGAAGTCGCCGGCGGCGCATTTGGCAACGCTGCGGTAATCGCGCGGATGAGCGGGTCGGAATATCTGTTGGCTGTGGATGCCGCCTTGCCACAGGTCGAGCGGGTGGCGGGGCAGATTGCCGCTGCTCTGGCGCGGCCCTTTGTTGCGGGCGGGACGATGATTGTGCTGGGGTGCCGCATTGGAATTGCCCCGTATCTGGTGGGCGGCGATGACGCACCGGCAGCGCTGCGGCGCGCGGGTGAGGCGCTGGCGGTGGCGCGCGCATCGGACAGCATGACCGTCCA
>PNLG01000396.1 GCA_013822915.1 Sphingomonas sp.
GTCGCTGCATTCAAGGCCGCCTTTGCCCCGATTGCGCGGTAACGCTGCCCTCAGGCCGCCAGCGCGAAGCGCAGCAACCGCCCATCCACGGCGAGCAGCGCTTCCGCTTGGCGGCCAACCGCGCGGACAATTTCGGGGTGTGCTGCGTCAAGCCCGCCGGTCAGCGCGCCAAACGCGGGCAGGATCAGCTTGGTCGCGCTGGCGACAAAGCACCGCCGCGAAATGGACCGGCCACGCCGCTGCACCCGCAGCTTGGGATGGAAATGCCCGGACAATTCGGGGCACGGATCGCCCCTCACTGCCTCGTGGCGCAGCACCAGCCCATCAACCACCGCCATGTCGCGCACCTCGCCACCGCACCGATCGGCCAGCGCGGCCCCTGCATCGTGATTGCCGGTGATCCACGTCCAGCGCATTGCGGTCGTCAGCGCCCGCAGCGCCGCGCGCGCGTCATCGCTAAGTCGGTCTGGCCCGGCGGCATCGTGGAAACTGTCGCCCAGGCACCAGACCTCTGCCGGATCAACCGCAGCAACGACTGCCTGCACATCAGCGAGCGTCGCGGCGCTGTCATAGGGGGGCAGCATCTGGCCGCCGCGCGCGAACCAGCTTGCCTTTTCGAGATGCAGGTCCGCCACAATCAACGCCCGCCGCGCCGCCCAATAAAGCGCGCCCTGTGGCACGATGTCGAAATCATGTCCGGCGAACGAAAGGCGAACCATGCCCCGCTATGCCGCGCCGCGCGCCGGGCTTCAAGCGCCGAAATCTGTTGCACCGCGCCGCCACAGGCGTAAAGCGCGCGGCGGCATGATCCATGATCCATCCACCCCGCATGCGCCGCCGGGCGCGACCCGGCTGAGCTGGGCGACGGTGCCGCTGACGCTGGGCGCGATTGGCGTGGTGTTCGGCGATATCGGCACCAGCCCGCTCTATGCGTTTCGCGAAGCGCTGCAGCAAACGGCGGGTGACGGCATCGACGCTAGTGAGATTTTGGGCGTGCTCAGCCTCGCTTTATGGGCGCTGATCCTGGTCGTGGGGCTGAAATATGTCCTGTTCCTGACCCGCGCCGATAATCAGGGCGAGGGCGGCGTGCTTGCGCTGACCGCGCTGGCCCGGCGATCGCTGCGCGAGGCAAAGGGCGCAGGCGCGCGCGCCACAGTGGCGCTGGTGCTCGGCGCCATGGGGGCATCGCTGTTTTACGGCGATGCGATCATCACGCCGGCGCTCTCGGTGTTATCGGCGATTGAGGGGTTGAAGACGATTCCCGGCGCCGCAACGATGTTTGATGAAAGCCGCATCATCGCGCTCACCATCACCATATTGGTCGGCCTGTTCCTCATCCAGTCGCGCGGCACGGCGAGCGTTTCAAAGCTTTTCGGGCCGATTTGCGTGGCATGGTTCCTCGCCATGGGCGCGCTGGGCATCTATCACATCGTGAGCGAGCCGGGGATTTTCCGGGTGCTGAACCCGGCTTATGGGATCAGCTTTCTGATCAGCCACGGGATGACCGGGCTGTTCGTGCTCGGCGCGGTGTTCCTGACCGTGACGGGGGCGGAGGCGTTGACCGCGGACATGGGGCATTTCGGCCGCGCGCCGATTCAGCTCGGCTGGTTCGCGCTCGCCTTCCCGGCGCTGTCGCTCAATTACCTCGGCCAGGGGGCGTTTGCGCTGGCCGCGCTTAAGGCCGCACAGGCGGCGGGCAAGCCCTTTGCCAATCAGGACTGGTTCTTCCTGATGGCGCCAGAGATGGTGCGCATTCCGCTGGTCATGCTGGCGACGATGGCAACGATCATCGCGAGCCAGGCGGTCATCACCGGCGCCTACTCGCTGACGCAGCAAGCGATTCAGCTTGGCCTGTTACCGCGGCTGCGCATTCGCCAGACATCGGCGGCGCATCTGGGCCAGATTTACCTGCCGTCGATCAACTGGCTGCTGCTGATCGGCATTATCGTGCTGGTCGCGCAGTTTCGCACTTCGTCCGCGATGGCGGCGGCTTATGGTATTGCGGTGACGGGGACGATGGTGGTGACGAGCTGCCTTGGCTATATCGTTGTGCGCCATCACTGGCACTGGCGGCGGGCGACTGCGGTGATGCTGATCGCGCCGTTC
>PNLG01000146.1 GCA_013822915.1 Sphingomonas sp.
CGGCGGGCAAAGGGAAACAGAATGCGCGGCGCTTCGCCCAACAAAAACGGCTGAACCTGATCGGCGGGAATATTTTGCAGTGCGAACAGCCCCGCATAGGCCAGTTCAACCACAAACGCGACCTGATCGCCCGCATCGGAACGCGCGTCGATCTTCAGCACCACTTCGTGGACATCATCGCCCACCTGGTTGGCGCCGATATTGAACTGCACGTCGAGCCGGGGCGCGGTCTGATTTTGATAAATGGCGGGTGAGCTTGGGTTTTCGAACGACAAGTCCTTCACATATTGCGAAAGAATGCCGATGCTGGGGAAAGTATCGGCACCATTGCCGGGGCCGTTGCCGATTGTGGTGCCCGCATCATTATGGTCGTCCATGAAAACCGTCGTCCTTGCTCAAACGCTTTTGCGCGCGGGATGCGCGACACGAATTGACGCGTCGCCTAGCAGCGGCGGGGGCATTGTTCAACTTTCACCATAGCGACTCACCCGGCAGCGGTTCATTACCCATATCTGAATCGGGGTCGGCATTTGAATCCCGCGCGGGATGCGCCTATGTAGGATGTTCGATCCCCGCATCGCTGGAGGCAAGGTGGTTACGGTTGTTATCTTTGCAATGATTGCAGGCTTCCTTGCGTTGCAGCTTTACCGCGTGCTCGGCAAGACGACGGGGCACGAGCATCCGCTCCCCAAATCGGCGGAGGATCGCACGGTTCTTGCCCCTTTGCCCCGCACGATCGACGCCACGCCAGAGCCGCGCGAACCGGTCGCCCGCACGATCGACGGCGGCGCCGAACAGGGCCTGCGCGCCATTGTGTCGGCCGACCCCGGCTTTGACGTGCCGCGCTTTATTGACGGCGCTAAGCAGGCCTATCGCATGGTGCTCGAAGCCTATTGGAAGGGGGACGAGGAAACGCTGACCTGGTTGTGCGAGGATGAGGTGCGCGCAAGTTTTGCAGAGGCGATTGCCGAACGTGTTGCGGCGGGCCATGTGCTCGATAACCGGCTCGTTTCGATCGAACGCGCGATGATTAGCGACGCACGGCTGGAGGGGAAGCGCGCCTTTGTCACCGTCCGCATCGACGCCGATATCGCCGCCGTCACGCGCGATGCCGAGGGAAATGTCGTGTCCGGCTCGCTGAGCGATGCAGTGCTGGTGCATGAGGCGTGGACGTTTGTGCGCACGCTGAAAACCAGCGATCCGAACTGGAAGCTTGCCGACACCGACGAGGCGTAGTCGAATGGCGCGACTGGGGCTGCGGCTTGGCGCCATTGCGCTTGTCGTATTGGTGGCGGGCTGTTCAGGCAGTGTCGTGCCGCCCGCGCGGCCCGCACCGCCGCGCCCCGCACCCGCACCTGCCCCCGATCCACGACCAGCACCGGCGCGACCAATTCCGCCGGTTCAGACACCAACTCCGGCGCCTGCTATCGTGGCTGATGGGAATGCGGCAGCACTGGGCTGGGTCGCCGGACCGCGCGTCGGCGACTTGCCGTTTGACGATGCGCAGGCGGCGCGCGCGCTTGCGGCGTTTCGCCTGACTTGCTCCGCGCTTGTCCGCCGCAGCGACGGGACCGGCCTGACCCGCGGTGCGGATTGGCAGCCGGTATGCGATGCCGCCCGCACTGTCCCCGACCGCGACGCGCGGGCTTTTTTCGTAGAGTCGTTCGAGACGCTCCAGATTGGCGATGGCCGCGCCTTTGCCACGGGCTATTATGAACCGGAGATCAAGGGATCGCGCACGCGCCAGCCCGGCTATGATGTGCCGATTTACGGTCGCCCGACCGATCTGGTCGAGGTCGATCTAGGGCTGTTTTCCGAAACGCTCAAAGGGCGGCGGGTGCGTGGCAAGGTGAAGGGCACCGCGCTTGTCCCCTATGACGATCGCACCGCGATTGAGCAGGGCAGTCTGGAGGGGCGCGCGCCAATCATCGGTTGGGCGGCGGACGCGATCGAGCTGTTTTTTCTGCAAATTCAGGGATCGGGGCGGCTGCGGCTGCCCGATGGCGGGTTGTTGCGGCTCGGCTATGACAATCAAAATGGGCGTGACTACACCGGCATCGGTGCGTTGCTGCGCGATCGCGGGCTGCTCGCGCCCGGGCAAGCG
>PNLG01000106.1 GCA_013822915.1 Sphingomonas sp.
GAACCGCCTGCTTTCTTATGTGCCATTTGCTCTGCTCCTCGCTATGCCGATTATGCCTGCGCTGCCGGGGCATCGCCCTCGCTGGCAACGGCGGGCGTAGCGGCGGCGTTTGTCGTGCCGATTGCCATGATCTTCAGGATCGTGTGCTGCTGGCGGTGGCCATTGCGGCGACGATAATTGTGCCGACGGCGCTTTTTGAAGACGATAACCTTGTCCGCCTTCGCTTGCGCGACGATTTCCGCCGACACGGTCAGACCGTCAACCGGAGTCAACTCGGCGCCTTCACCCGCCAACAGGATATCGCCCAGCGTAATGACCTCGCCAGCCTCGCCAGCGAGTTTTTCGACGACAATCCGATCTCCTGCGGCAACGCGATATTGCTTGCCGCCCGTGCGCACGACTGCGAACATGGCCCTAATCACTTTCCAAAAACGAACCCCGCGCCCGGCAAACCGGCGCGGAAAGGCTGCGTCGATAGGCGAGCGCCCCGGCGCTGTCAAGGCAGTCGCGCGTGCCGCTGTGTGTTGCGCTGCGGCAACAGCCACATGACAATCGTGTTGCAAGTGCGATGCGCACTATTGTTACGAAATTGCTATTGTCTATGTTTTTTCAATTCAATCCAGGCGGGGTTGGCGTTTTTTTGGGGGGATTTGCGATGAAGCATTTGGTTGCGGGACTCTTGTCGACATCGGTTTCGGCAGCGGCGTTGGCGATTGCCGTACCCGCGCACGCGCAAAATCAGCCGGCGGCGGCTCCTGATGCCGCCAAAGATGCCGATACGCCGTCGGTGGTCGTCACCGGGAGCCGCTTTGCGCGGCGCACCGTGTCGGACAGCCCGGTGCCGATTGACGTGATCGGCGGCGAACAGTTGGAAGTGTCGGGTGCGACCGAGACGAACAAGATCCTCAACCAGCTTGTGCCCTCATTCAACTTTCCGCAGCCCTCGCTCACCGACGGCACCGATTCGGTGCGCCCCGCGACGCTGCGTGGCCTGTCGCCCGATCAGACGTTGGTGCTGATCAACGGCAAGCGGCGGCATAGCTCGGCGCTGCTCAATCTGAACGGGTCGGTTGGACGCGGATCGTCCGCCGTCGACCTGAACCAGATTCCGCCGATCGCGATCGACCGGATCGAAATTTTGCGTGACGGCGCGGCATCGCAATATGGGTCGGATGCGATTGCAGGCGTCATCAACCTGCAACTGTCACGCAAACCCGGCATCAGCGCGTCGGTAACCTATGGTGCGTTCAACACGCGGCTTGACGGGGTGAGCCAGATAACCGGGGTTGCCGTTGGTGCAAACGGCCTGCCAGTCGTGGTGACGCCGGGCGGAACGACGAACGACATTTTGCAGCTTAACACGACGGGCCGGGACCGGGTGTTGAATGATGGTCACACGCTGACGCTGGCGACCCGGCTTGGCCTGAACTTGGGCGATCGGGGTTTCTTCGTGCTGTCGGCGCAGTTTCGCGATCGCAACCCGACCAACCGTTCCGGCCCCGATCCCCGGCGGCAATTCCCGACTGTCGGCGATCCGCGCGAATTGACCATCGACCGTTACAATCACCGTTTCGGCGACGGCAAGGTCGTGGATTACAATCTGTTCTGGAACGCGGGCTATGAGCTGACGCCGGATGTGAACCTTTATTCCTTTGCGAGCTACGGCATTCGCGACGGCGACGGCGCGGGCTTCTTCCGCCGCGCCAATGACCCGCGCAACCGCGATTTTGCGGCGTCGACGACGACCTTTGTGCCGTTTTACCCGACCGGCTTTCTGCCGCTGATCGCAAGCGATATCGAGGATATCTCAGCCGCCGGGGGCGTGAAGGCGACGCCGGGCGAATGGACCGTTGATCTGTCGCTGGTCTATGGGTCGAACGAGCTGAACTATGCGGTTGAAAATAGCTTCAACACGTCGCTGGGTGGGATCAACAGCCCACAGCGCTTTGATGCGGGCGGGCTGTCGTCGAGCCAGTATGTCGTCAATCTCGATTTCACGCGCAAGCTCAATGTGGGGTTTTTCAAGTCGTTGGGTCTCGCCTTTGGCGCGGAATATCGCACTGAGAATTTCCAGATCCGCGAGGGGGGCGTTGCC
>PNLG01000254.1 GCA_013822915.1 Sphingomonas sp.
CAGATTTACGGGAACGACACGCTCGACGATATTGCCACGATGCTTGAGGATCGCGCCCGCGACCTCGGCTTGACCATCGACATGCGCCAGTCGAATCATGAGGGGCATCTGATCGAATGGCTCCACGAAGCGCAGGCCGTTGGCGCACGAGCGGTGCTGCTCAACGCCGGCGCGCTGACGCACACGTCGTTCGCGCTTTATGATGCGATGCGCGCGATCACGACGCCAGTGATCGAAGTGCATCTGTCAAACCCGGTGGCGCGCGAGGAATATCGGCGACACAGCTTCATCGGGATGGCCGCATGGGGCACAATTTCGGGTTTTGGCGCGATGTCCTATGTGCTCGCGCTTGAAGCAACGGCCCGTATCTGACACAGGGCGCGGTTCAACAGGGAATTTGCGATGAACAAAGAGTCCAGCGCCGATGCGAGCGGCGACAAAGGCGCAATGCGCATTGATGTGACGCTGGTGCGCCAACTTGCCGAACTGCTCGACGAGACACAGTTGACCGAAATCGAGGTGGAGGATGGCGACCGCAAGGTGCGCGTCGCGCGCAGCGTAACGGTTACGGCCGCCGCGCCCCTGCCCGCGCCGATGATGGCACCGGTCGCGCATGCCGCTCCCGCTGCCCCCGCGCCGGTCGCCGCGCCGGAGCCTGTGCCCGCACCCGCCGCGAACGCGGTCAAATCGCCGATGGTCGGCACGGCCTATCTGTTGCCGGAACCGGGGGCGGCCCCGTTCGTCGCGGTCGGCGATACCGTGGCCGCTGGCGCCACTATCGTCATTATCGAAGCGATGAAGGTGATGAACCCCATCACTGCGCCCACCGGCGGGACGGTCAAGGCCATCCTGATCGACAATGGCCAGCCGGTCGAATTCGACCAACCCCTGGTGGTCATCGCCTGATATGCCGGACATCAAAAAGCTGTTGATCGCCAATCGCGGCGAAATCGCTTTGCGGATTCACCGTGCCTGCCACGAAATGGGGATCAAGACGGTCGCGGTCCATTCCACCGCCGATACCGACGCGATGCATGTGCGGCTCGCCGATCAGGCGATCTGCATTGGGCCGCCCGCCGCCGCCGACAGCTATCTCAACATTCCGGCCATTATTTCAGCCGCCGAGATATCGGGCGCGGACGCAATCCACCCCGGCTATGGCTTCTTGAGCGAAAACGCGCGTTTTGCTGAAATCGTCGAGGCGCATGACATCATCTTTGTCGGCCCCAAGCCCGAGCATATTCGCACCATGGGCGACAAGGTGGAGGCAAAACGGTCGGCACGTGCGCTTGGTCTGCCGCTCGTCCCCGGATCGGACGGCGCGATCAGCGACCTGGCGGAGGCAAAGGCGATTGCCGAGGACATCGGCTATCCCGTGCTCATCAAGGCGGCATCGGGCGGCGGCGGGCGCGGCATGAAAGTGGTGGCCGACGCCGACAGCCTCGAATCGATGATGCAACAGGCGGGGAGCGAGGCAAAGGCCGCGTTCGGCGACGCCACCGTTTACATGGAAAAATATCTCGGCAATCCGCGCCACATCGAATTTCAGGTGTTCGGCGATGGCAATGGCAATGCCATCCATCTGGGCGAGCGCGACTGCTCGCTCCAGCGGCGCCACCAAAAGGTGCTTGAGGAAGCGCCCTCCCCCGCCCTCTCCCCGGCTGAGCGCGACCGGATGGGTGGCATTGTTGCCAAGGCGATGGCCGATATGGGCTATCGCGGCGCCGGGACGATCGAATTCCTGTGGGAAGCGGGCGAATTTTATTTCATCGAAATGAACACCCGGCTTCAGGTTGAGCATCCGGTGACCGAGGCGATTACCGGGCTTGACCTGGTGCGCGAGCAAATCCGCGTGGCCGAAGGGCATGGCCTGACGCTGCGGCAGGAGGATGTCGAATTTCGCGGTCACGCAATCGAATGCCGCATCAATGCCGAAGATCCGCACACCTTTGCCCCCTCACCCGGAACCGTGAAGGCGTATCACGCGCCTGGCGGGCTGAGCGTGCGGGCCGATAGCGGGCTGTATGCCGGATACCGCGTCCCCCCCTATTATGACTCGATGATCGCCAAGCTGATTGTCTGGGGCCAT
>PNLG01000316.1 GCA_013822915.1 Sphingomonas sp.
CGATTTGCCGCGGGTGTCGCCGCTCGCGGTGCCAGTGCTGGTGATGATCGGGCGCGAGAGCGTGCCACAGGGGCTGGCCGATGATGCGCTGCTGATCGAGGCGGAGGCACTGGCCGCGCACGCCATGCGCGTCGATTGAGCGTTGCCGTCAGCCGCATCGAGGCGTAGCATCGCACGATGCGTGGCTTGTTCGCCCTGTGCCTGTTGTTGCTTGCCCCTGCCGCGCCGCTTGTCGGGCAGGATCCCGAGCCGCCGTCCGATGCGCAGATTTTGGGGATTGGCACTGATATTCCCGGCCGGTTGACCGTGCCGGTCACGATTGCGGGCAAAGGGCCATACCCCTTCACCATCGATACAGGGGCCGAGCGCACCGTGATTTCGCGTGAACTCGCCGCGCGCCTGGGCCTTGCCGCCGGGCGCGGGGTGCGGATGACGGCGATGACCGGCACGAGCTATGTCGGCACCGTCGTGATCCCTGCGCTTGCCGTATCGACCGCGGGCAAGGCGCGGATCGAGGCGCCGCTGCTCGATGGCGAGCATCTTGGCGCACCGGGGCTGCTCGGACTTGATTCGCTGCAAGGACACGCCGTGTCGATTGATTTCGACAAGCAAATCATGTCGGTGTCGAAATCGCGCCGCAGTGGTTTTGCCGATTATCACCCGTCCGATGTCATTGTGAAGGCCAAGGGGCTGCACGGGCAACTGGTGGTGACCGATGCCTATTACCGAGGCGTGCGGGTGCGCGTGGTGCTTGATACTGGCTCTGTGCTGAGTGTCGGCAATCTGGCGCTGCGGGCCAAGGTCGCGCGCCGCCAGAGCGGGTTTCAGACCGTGGGGCTGACCAGTGTGACGGGGGAGGTGCTCAACGCCGACTACACCCAGATCGGCGAAGTGGAGATCGGGCGCGTCAAGTTTCAGAACCTGCCCGTCGCCTTTGCCGATGCCGCGCCCTTTCAACAGCTTGGGCTGAATGACAAGCCCGCGCTCCTGCTTGGCATGGATGCGCTCAAGCAGTTTCGCCGCGTCGATATTGATTTTGCCCGGCGTGAGGTGCGGCTGGCGTTGCCGTATGGGGCACAGGGGCCGCAGGGAGTGACAACGCAGTGGAACGGGGGAAGGTTATGAAGCACGTGGTCGCGTTTACGATCGCAACTGCGGTCGCCTTGGCGCCAACCGCATCGCACGCGCAGTCGCGCCCCGACCAGCAAGCGTTTTTCGGCCTCTACAAACAGCTGGTTGAAACCAACACTGCGCTGTCGGCGGGCGATTGCACCAAGGCGGCTTCGCAAATCGCGGTGCGGATGAAAGCGGCGGGCTATGCGGCGGGCGATGTCACGCTGTTCACCCCGCCTGGCCACCCGAAAGAGGGCGGGCTGGTCGCGGTGCTGCGCGGCAGCGATGCGGCGCTCAAGCCCATGCTGCTGCTCGCGCATCTCGACGTGGTAGAGGCGCGGCGCGCCGATTGGGTGCGCGACCCCTTCACGCTGGTGACGGAGGGCGGCTATTATTACGGGCGCGGCACTTTTGACGACAAGGCGCAGGCGGCGATCTGGTCCGACACGATGATCCGCTTCAAGCGCGACGGCTATCGCCCGCGCCGCACGATCAAGCTGGCGCTCACTTGCGGCGAGGAAACGAACGAGGCGACCAATGGCGCTGAATATCTGGTGCGCGAGCGCCGCGCGCTGATCGACGCCGAATTTGTGCTGAACGAGGGCGGCGGCGGTCGCTACACGCTTGATGGCAAGCGCGAAGTGCTGGCGCTTCAGGTCGGCGAAAAGGCGTCGCAGAATTTCAGCTTCACCGTCACCAATCCCGGCGGGCATAGCTCGCAACCCGTGCCCGACAATGCGATTTACCAGCTCGCCGACGCGCTAAAGGCGGTGCAGGGCTATGATTTTCCGGTTCGCTTCACCGATACGACGCGCCAATTCTTCGCCGCGATGGCGCTGTCGAAGGGCGGGGAGACGGGCGCTGCCATCGGTAAGCTGCTGACCGACCCGACCGACCGCGCCGCCGATGCGATTGTCAGCCGCGACAAGGCGCTGCGATCGACGTTGCGCACCACCTGTGTCGCGAC
>PNLG01000250.1 GCA_013822915.1 Sphingomonas sp.
CAGGCAGGGCCGCGCACTGCCTGCATGGTTCGGCTGTGTCACGCTGCGGTCGGGCGAGCTCTTCGTGATGAACCCGGCAGCCTCTGGCAGCTTCGATGGCCGCTATTTCGGCGTGCTCAAGATCGACCACGTGATCGGCCGGGCCATGCCTGTCTGGACCGACGAAGCGGGCGACGGCGACCATATCTGGTTCGCCGATCCGCGCGCCAATCCCCCATCGAGTTCACTAACCAAAGGAGACTGACCCCATGCGTATCGGAACCTTCATCGCCGAAGACGGCGGTTTTGCCGGGCATCTGCACACGCTGACGCTCAACATTGAACTCGTTCTCGTCCCGGCTGACAACTCGGACAGCGAGAACGCACCGGACTACCGGGTAATTGCGGGATCGGACGATAGAGCGCGCGAGGTCGGTGCAGGCTGGAAGCATGTCGGCGAGAAGGCGGGCGACTACGTCGCGCTGCAGATCGACGATCCTGCGTTCATCCAGCCGCTGCGCGCCAATTTGTTCGAGGGCGAGAATGGCAGTCACGTGCTCGTCTGGTCGCGCCTGACCAAGCGCGAAGCGGCAACTTGAACCATGCGCGGCCTTGTCCTGCTCGCCTTCCTCGTCCCGGCACCTGGCCTGTTCGGTGATGCACCCGCCTTGGGGCAGGTTGCGGCCGAACAGGTGCAACCCCGCACCGTCGATATCGCGCGCCATGTGCGCGAAGCCTCGGAGCGCTTCGGCATTCCCGAGCACTGGATCTATACCGTGATCCGTATTGAAAGTGCGGGCCGGACGCGCGCGGTCTCGTCCGCCGGGGCGATGGGCCTGATGCAACTCATGCCGACAACCTGGGCGCGCCAGCGCGCCCGGTTTGGCCTCGGCAGTGATCCCTTCGATCCGCGCGACAACATCATGGCAGGCACATCCTACCTGCGCGAGATGTATGACAGCTACGGTGCCACCGGCATGCTCGCTGCCTACAATGCGGGACCGGGGCGATACCAGGACTGGCGTGATCGTGGGCGTCCGCTCCCCGCCGAGACGCGCGCCTATGTCGCAAGGATCGCACCGCTGCTGCAACCCGGTAGCGAGCCCGTCACGCTCGCCAGTGCATCCCCGGTGCGGCCAGTATGGCTGTCCTGGACGCAGAGCCAGCTGTTTGCAGCGCGCCCTGGCAACGCAGACGGCGCATCCGGCAGCTTCGCCGCCGCCGCGCCGCCTGAGCCTGCTAGTCCACCATCGCATGGTCTCTTCGCGCCCGTTTCGGGTAGCGGTCCGCAGTGAACGCCCTTCCGTCCTTCTGGCGCGTCATGGCGTGGATTGGCGGCGTGTGGAGAAAGTTGAGGCAGGGAAGGGAGACTGGGGAAGGAGGATGGCAAGATAAAAGCAGCGCCGTCGGGTGGGGTGGAGGTCTTTGGAATTGCTCTCCTTTCAGCGCCATCGCTGTGCAACCCCTGCTGGCAGACTTGCGGAAAACTGGCGAAATTCTGCCATTTCCAGCGCCGTCGCCCCATAGTCGCCGCTCAATCCGGTGAACGAAGACGACTTCAATGTCAGGCCCGGACGGGTCAGGGATCGGGGCAAGCGCTCGCCCAAGCCCCGCTCGCTTGTCGCGGAGGTCAGGGCGCTGTCGAACAAGGCCGGGCGCGTTGGCATCACCGGGCGCAGTCGGCGCGGAACCGGTCGCAATGCCCGGGGCCGCAGCGCAGTGCTCCGCCTGCGCGCACGGCAGGGTCAGCGCCGTGTACTGGTGAAGGCGCGTGTGGTTCGCCACGTGGGCACCCGCTTCTCTACTGCCCCGCTGGCGCGGCACGTAACCTATCTGAAGCGCGATGGTGTAACCCGTGACGGGAAAGATGCCGAACTTTTCGGGAGCGACGGTGCTTCTGCCGATGGGGCTGCCTTCGCCGAGCGTTGCGCTGACGACCGACATCACTTTCGCTT
Organism: Sphingomonas sp.; assembly: GCA_013822915.1. Lineage (GTDB taxonomy): Bacteria > Pseudomonadota > Alphaproteobacteria > Sphingomonadales > Sphingomonadaceae > Sphingomonas. The sequence continues at coordinate 1,935 of PNLG01000250.1, forward strand.
CATCGTCTCGCCTGAAGATGCAGGAGAACTGGCCGACTTGCGCGTCTTAACCCGCGAACTCATGGCGGACATGGCGCACGATCTCGGCACAAAGCTGGACTGGGTCGCGGTCGATCACTGGAACACCGACAATCCGCACA
>PNLG01000029.1 GCA_013822915.1 Sphingomonas sp.
GGCATTGACCCTGGCACCGTCGACCGGGTGGCGGGCGAAGTTGCGGCGGCCAAAAATGCCGGGCACGAGCTTTGCTTGGTCGTGGGCGGGGGCAATATCTTTCGCGGGATTGCGGGCGCGGCCAAGGGATTTGACCGCACCAGCGCCGATTATATGGGCATGCTGGCGACCGTGATGAACGCGATTGCGGTGCAGAACGCGCTCGAGAAGATCGGCGTCGAAACTCGCGTGCAATCGGCGATCCCGATGGCGAGCGTGTGTGAACCCTATATCCGCCGCCGTGCGATCCGGCATATGGAAAAGGGTCGGATCGTGATTTTTGCCGCCGGCACCGGGAACCCGTTTTTCACGACCGATACCGCCGCTGCTCTGCGCGCCGCCGAAATGGGGTGCGACGCGTTGTTCAAGGGCACCAGCGTTGACGGCGTCTATGATGCCGATCCGAAAAAAGTGGCGAGCGCGACTCGTTATGACGCGCTCAGCTTTGACCGGGTGCTCGCGGATAATCTGAAAGTGATGGACGCTGCCGCCGTCGCTTTGTGCCGCGAAAACAATATTCCGATCGTCGTCTTCAACATTCGCGAGGAGGGCAATCTGGCGTCCGTCCTGCGAGGCGAGGGCAGTTCGACGATCGTTCACAACCAAATGGAGAAGTGACCATGGCCGCTTACGACAAGGCCGATCTGGAACGCCGCATGCACGGTGCGGTCGAGGCGCTGAAGGGTGATCTGGGCGGCTTGCGTACGGGCCGCGCGATGGTGTCGCTGCTCGATCCGGTGACGGTGGAGGTTTACGGCGCGCACATGCCGCTGAACCAGGTCGCCACCGTGTCGGCACCCGAATCGCGGCTGTTGTCGGTGCAGGTGTGGGACAAGTCGAATGTCGGCCCGGCGGACAAGGCAATCCGTTCGGCCGGGCTTGGCCTGAACCCGATTGTCGATGGCCAGACGCTGCGCATCCCGATCCCTGACCTGACCGAGGAGCGGCGCAAGGAATTGGCGAAGCTTGCCGGGCAATATGCCGAAAAGGCGCGCATCGCGGCCCGCAATGTGCGCCGGGATGGGATGGAGAGCCTGAAAACCGACGAAAAAAAGGGCGTCTACAGCGAGGATGAGCGCAAGCGCCACGAGACCGAGGTGCAAAAGCTGACCGACAGCACGATCGCCGAAATTGATGCAGCGGCAAGTGCCAAGGAAAAGGAAATCCTCGGCAAGTGAGCACCGCCCCGGCCCACGCGCCCGGCGGGGCCGCACCGGGTTCGGCCATGGGCGGCGCGGCACTCCCCCGCCATGTCGCGATCATCATGGACGGGAACGGTCGCTGGGCCAAACAGCGCTTCCTGCCCCGGATTGCGGGCCATCGCGCCGGGGTGGAGACTGTGCGGCGCATCACCCGCCATGCGCGTACTTTGGGGATCGAGGCGCTGACGCTTTACGCCTTTTCGTCCGAGAATTGGCGGCGCCCTGCGGCGGAAGTGAGCGACCTTATGGGACTGCTCAAGCATTTCATCCGCGCTGATTTGAACGAGCTGGTGCGCGATAATGTGCGCCTGCGCGTGATTGGCGATTATCGGCGCTTTGCCCCCGATGTGGTCGCGCTGGTCGATGACGCGATCGCGCGAACGGCGGCGAATACGGGACCGTTGCTGGTCATCGCGCTCAATTACGGCGCGCAAGCCGAGTTGGTGTCGGCGGCACGCACACTGGCGGCGCGCGCGGCGGCGGGTGAGTTGGTGGCAGATGCCATTACCGCCGACGATATTGAGGGATTGCTTGAGACCCGCGACTTGCCCCCGCTTGACCTGCTCATCCGCACATCGGGCGAGTATCGGCTGTCCAATTTCCTGTTGTGGCAGGCGGCCTATGCCGAATTGGTGTTTGTCGACACGTTTTGGCCCGATTTTGATGAGCCTGCATTTGCGTCGGCGGTCGCCAAATTCGGCGAGCGGCACCGGCGCTTTGGCGGGTTGTGACCGCGTCGGCTGAGGTCAATCGCGCTGAGCTTGTCACCCGCATTGTCGCCGGGGCGGCGATGATCGCGGTAGCGCTGGCGGCGTTGTGGCTGGGGGGC
>PNLG01000233.1 GCA_013822915.1 Sphingomonas sp.
GGTCTCAACCGCGTTGATCGTTTGCCGCGACACGCCCAGCCGCTGCGCCAGTTCGCTCTGGCTGATCCCGGCCTCGGCCCGCAAAACGCGCAAGCGATTCTCCATGGCTCAGCGCACCCGCCGCGATCGTATCAAAGGACAAACACTCTGGACCATATGACAAGAGTATTTGTCATAATCGAATCGCGATGTCAAGAGTGTTGGTCATTATGTCCAGCACTCTTGGCTCAACCGCGCGGCGCCAACCGCCTGCGCAAACACTTGCTTAAAGTTTGTCGCCGATGATATTCACGCCGCTGTCAGCAAGGGACTCGCCATGGCCGAAACGCTCATTCCCGATCGCCGCGACTGGAAAACCGCGCGCGCCGCGCTTCGCACGCTGCTGCGCGATGGCGATGACACGACGCAGGTGTTCGTCATCATGCGCGCGCTGAACGCGGGCAATGGCAAGCGCAACTACGCCCGGCTGGTCCGCAGTTTTGAGGGCGGCGAAATGGCCTTTGCGCAAGTCGAGCTCGCCGATACGCTGTCCGATCCCGACTATATCGCGGCGTTCAAGCCCGGCACAGTGGGCGCTGCGTATCGCGATTTTCTGGCCGCGACCGGCTATACCGCTATGGGGCTGGCCGAGGTGTCGAACCTCGACAAGGCAGAGGTGCCGATGCGCCATCCCTATGCGTGGTTCGGGCGGCGCATCCGCGACACGCACGACATCTGGCATACGCTGACCGGGTATAAGGCCGATGAGACGCTGGGCGAGGCGTGTCTGGTCGCGTTCAGCTATGCGCAGGTTGGCGGGCTGGGCTGGGCGTTCATCGCGGTCGGCGCGTCGATCAAGTCGATTTTCGTTACCAAGAGCTTCGCCTTCTCGCGCGCCGTCTGGGAAGGCTATCGCAGCGGCAAACGGACCGCATGGCTGGCGGGGGAGGATTATCCCGCGCTGCTCAACGAACCGCTGGAGGCGGCGCGCGCACGGCTGAACATTGCCGAGCCCGTCGCCTACCGCCGCGCACAGGCGACGCTGGGTGCGTTTGCGAGCTATGCCACCCCGGTGAAGGCGCCCGCCTGACGCGCTGGTCAAAACGTACACGCATCGCTATGGGGCCGGGATGTCTCACCCCGCCGCCCATATGCCGATTCCCGGCCATATCGACCCCGTTTCCGTGCCGCGCGCCGCGCCGCGCCGCGATGATGGCCGCATCGACCTGATCGGCTTGTCGAAGGACGAATTGCGACTGGCGCTCGAAACCGCGCAGCTTGAGCCGAAACAGGCGAAATTGCGCGCCAAGCAGCTTTGGCATTGGATGTACAATCGCGGCGCCACCGACTTTGCGGTGATGACCGATATCTCCAAAACGATGCAGCCCTGGCTCGACCAGCGTTTCGTCATTGGCCGCCCGCAAGTCATTGAAGCGCAAGTGTCAACCGATGGCACCCGCAAATGGCTGCTGCGCGGCGCGGGCGGGGACGATGGCTCGCAGGATTATGAGATGGTGTTCATCCCCGATGCCGACCGGGGGACGTTGTGCGTGTCGAGCCAGGTCGGCTGCACGCTCAATTGCCGCTTTTGCCACACCGGCACGATGCGGCTGGTCCGCAATCTCACGCCAAGCGAAATCGTCGGCCAAGTGATGCTCGCGCGCGATGCGCTTGGCGAATGGCCCAGCCAGCCCGAGGGTCGCCTGCTCACCAACATCGTGATGATGGGGATGGGCGAGCCGCTTTATAATTTCGACAATGTCCGCGATGCGCTCAAGCTGGTGATGGACGGCGATGGGCTGGCGCTGTCGAAGCGGCGGATCACGCTATCGACCAGCGGTGTCGTGCCGATGATGGCGCGCGCGGGCGTCGAAATCGGCGTCAATCTCGCGGTTTCGCTCCACGCCGTCACCAAGGAAATCCGTGACGAGATTGTGCCGATCAACCGCAAATACGGGATCGAGGAGCTGCTTCAGGCGTGCGCCGACTATCCCGGTGCCAATAATGCCCGGCGGATCACCTTTGAATATGTGATGCTGAGGGACAAGAATGACAGCGAC
>PNLG01000295.1 GCA_013822915.1 Sphingomonas sp.
CGCCCCGACATAGCGCGCCGCCGTGTCCAGATCGCGCCGTTCGCGCACCGCGACCGCGCCCCAAATCTCCAACCCGGTCCGCGCACGCAGGGCGGCTGCACGCGCAGGGGCGGTCTTGTGAAGCTGGAGCACGCTCAGCCTGCCCGCCGCAACCGCCTGATCGATCACCGCATCCTCGGGGTCAACGAATACGCCGACGCGCGCGACGAAATCGGGGATCAGCGCGCTCAACCGGGCCGCATCCGCAAAGCGCAGATGCCGGGGCGAGGGGGGAAAAAACATCAGCCCGATATGGCTCGCGCCGTGACGGACAGCGGCGTCGATCGTCTCGGGCGTGGACAGACCACAGATTTTGGCGGCGACGGGCATGGGGAGGATATAGGACGGTGCCGGTGGAAGGTAACCCCCTTGATCGAGGCCTCGCCCTCACTGCCCGCCGCGCCGTTGCCAGGCCTGTGCAGCCTCCACGGCTTGTGAGCGGCGCAGGAGGCGGGCGTGCGGATCGATCACGACATGCGCGCCGTCGGGCACATCTAACGCTCCGTTCCCGTCCGTCATCTCCACGCGGACGACCTGCTCGCCGACCTGCACCTCCACCGGCATTGGAAAGGGTTTCGCATTCTTCCACGCCAGCGTCAGGCCGCCCGGGCGGGGCGTCGCCACCAGTTCGGGCAAGGGCGCTTGCCGCAGATAGGTGTCGAAGAACCAGCCAAGGTCGCGTCCGCTTTCCTCGGCCACGATCCGCTCAAACTCGACCGTGGTTGCAAAGCGCGGGGTAAAATTGCCGGGTTTCGGGTCGGCGCGTCCGTAAACCAGCCGTCGAGCGCTCGTAAAAAACGCCGCATCGCCGATCAGCCAGCGCAGCGTGTGGAGCATCCATGCGCCCTTGTAATAAATGTCGGTCGCCGGGCCGCCCTTGCCTGCTTCGTAAACCTCTTCTTCGGTGCGGCTGACCCCCGACACGATCGGCGCGCCGTTGAGGATGCGCGCGCGCTGCCCATCCATCATCGCGGCATAGCGCGCCTCACCCTCGCGCCAGCGGCCATAGAGCGGCTGCATATACTGCGCGAACCCCTCATGCAGCCAATAATCGTCCCAATCGGCCACCGTCATCTGATTGCCGAACCATTCATGCGCCAGTTCATGGTGGAACAGCCAGTCAAACCCCTCCACCGCCTTGGCATAGCGATTGCCATAGGCGTTGATCGTTTGGTGCTCCATGCCGAGATAGGGGGTTTCGACCACGCCGAGCTTTTCGGTCCCGAACGGATAGGGGCCGATCGTGCTTTCAAAGAAATCAAGCGTCGGTGCGAATTCCGCGAACAACCCTTCTGCCTGCGCCTTTTGCCCGGGCAAATACCAGAACATCATCGGCACGGTATTGCCAAAGCGGCTTTTATAGCTGCCCGCCAGCGACTGATAAGGCCCCACATTGATCGCGATTGCATAGGTGTTGGGCCGCTTGACGCGCCAGTTCCAGGTGGTGCGCCCGCCGCTGAGCCGATCAACGCTCAGCAGCACACCGTTCGACGGCGCTGACAGCCCGCGCGGGACGGTGATGTGAAGGTCGACGCGCTCGGGCTCGCCCGTCGGAAAATCGAGACAGGGCCAGAACAGGTCGCAGCCATAACCCTCTGCCATTGAGCCGATCCAATGCTTGCCCTCGCGCGTGCGGCTCCACACGAAACCATCATCCCAGGGCGGGTTGGCGGCGACATGCGGGTTGCCGGCATAGCTGATCTGCGCGCTGATCCGCTCGCCCGCAACAACCGGCCTGGGCAGGGTGATGATGAGCCGACCATCGGGATTGCGCCATGATGCGGGCGGCAGCGCGGCACCGTCGATGCGAATGCGGCTGACCGGCAGGTTGCGGTCGAGATCGAGCAACAGCCGAGTGAGCGGTGCGCGCGCGGTAAAGGACAGCGTGGCGGTGGCGGAAATATTCTGACGCTCCGGCAGGATTTCGATGGCAAGATCGGCGCTGTCAAAGCTGAGTGCCGCCTGTTCGGGCGCAACCGGCCCGCCGGAACGCTGC
>PNLG01000204.1 GCA_013822915.1 Sphingomonas sp.
CCGCTGAACGACATCAACGCGCTTGCCGAAGTGTGCGAACCCGGCACGGTCGTGATCGCGGCGGGGCAAGTCAATGACGTCCGGCTTTACCGCGATCTGGTGGCCAGCGGGATTCAGGATTACCTCCTCAAACCGCTCAATCCCGACATGCTGCGCGAGGCCTTTGCGACGGCACAGGCGCTGCTCAACGCGCCCAAGCAGGTTGAGGTGGGCGAGGAACGACCGCATTGCTCGATCGCCGTCATCGGCACGCGCGGCGGGGTCGGCGCGTCGTCGCTCGTTACTTCGCTTGCGTGGCTGACCAGCGAAAAGGCGGGCCGCACCACGGCACTGCTCGACCTGGACGTGCATTTCGGCACTGCGGCGCTGGCGCTTGATCTGGAGCCGGGCCGTGGTCTGACTGACGCGATCGAAAACCCCAGCCGCATCGACGGGCTGTTCATCGAACGCGCGATGGTGAAGTCGAGCGAACGACTGTCGATCCTGTCGGCGGAAGCGCCGATCAACGCGCCGATCATCAGCGATGGCTCTGCATTCTACCAGTTGCAGGAAGAAATGCGGGCAGCGTTTGAATGCACCATCACCGATCTGCCCCGCGCCATGCTGGTCAACCACCCGCATTTGATGAGCGATGTGCAGATCGCCGTGATCGTGACCGAGCTGACGCTGGCGGCCGCGCGCGACACGATCCGCATTCTTTCGTGGCTGAAATCCAACGCCCCGCAGACACAGGTGTTTGTGGTCGCCAACCGGGTTCAGGCCAATGCCCCGCTCGAAATCAGTCGCAAGGATTTCGAAGGGTCGATCGAACGCAAGATCGACCTTGCCATCAATTTTGACGCCAAGCTCGCGGCCCAAGCCGCCAAGCTTGGCAAGCCGCTTGCCGAAGTGGGCAAGGGGTCAAAAACCATGGCTCCGCTTGCCGAACTCGCAACCCGCATGCTGTCGCTCGCCGATGGCGCAGCGGAGCCGGTGGCAAAGGGCAGCGGATCAGGCAAGTCGACCAAATCGGGCGATGGCAAATCATCGCTGATGGGCAAATTTGCCGACCTGAAATCGCTGATGCCGAAACGGGCCGCCAAGAACAAGTGATGCGCATCGCCGGGCGCCGATGCGTCGGGCGGAAATGGGAGTAACGACGTGCCGCTGATGACGGTCGCCATGCTGGGGTTGGGCGCATTCACCGTGTTGGTGATGCTCGTCGTCGTATTCGCTGGCCCGTCGCCCGAACGCGCGAAGTCGCGCCGGCTGAAAACCGTAGCGGGCCGCCACAATGGTTCGGCAGGGGCCGTGGTGGAAGCGCAGATGCGCCGCATCACCGCCAACCGCGCCACCCGCGTCGATACCGCCTTTGCAAGCTTCCTGCCCAATCCCGCGCTGCTGCAAAAGCGGCTGTCGATGACCGGCAAGACCTGGACGGTCGGCCAATATGGCATGGCGACGCTGGGGCTGTTTGTGGTGGTCGCCGGACTAATTTGGCTTCAGGGCGCGCCGCCATTGCTCGCGCTTGGGCTTGGCGTGGTTGTGGGGGCGGGTGTTCCGCACCTGGTCGTCGGCTTTTTCATCGGCAACCGGATCAAGAAATTCACGATCAAATTCCCCGACGCGATCGAACTGCTGGTGCGCGGGCTGCGCTCGGGCTTGCCGATTGCCGAGACGATGGGCGTTGTGGGTCAGGAAATCGAGGGGCCGATCGGCGTCGAATTTCGCTCGATCACTGACAAGATGAAGATCGGCCGGACCATGGACGCCGCTCTTCAGGAAACCGCCGACCGGCTGGGCACGCCCGAATTCCAGTTCTTTGTCATCACCATCGCCATTCAGCGCGAGACGGGCGGCAATTTGGCGGAGACGCTTGCCAATCTGGCAACCGTTTTGCGCCAGCGCAGCCAGATGAAGCTAAAGATCAAGGCGATGTCGTCGGAATCAAAAGCATCGGCCTATATCGTCGGATCGCTGCCGTTCATTGTTTTCGGCATGATCTGGATGATCAACGCCAGCTATATGTGGGGCTTTTTCACCGACCAGCGGCTG
>PNLG01000124.1 GCA_013822915.1 Sphingomonas sp.
GCAGCAAAGCAATTTCAGCGACTATCCGGTGCTGAAACTCGCCGATGCGCCTGCCGTGGACGTCCATTTCATCGCCAGCGGCCATGACATGGGCGGGCTGGGTGAGCCGGGGCTGCCCCCGGCGGCACCCGCGCTCGCCAATGCGCTGTTCGCCGCCACCGGCAAGCGCATCCGCCACTTGCCGATCGCGGATCAGGCCAAACCGGCCTGATCCTCCACGTTTTAGTCTGTTTCAGTTACGCTGAAACAGGTGCGGCTTCCACGAAAGTGGAACAAACATTAGCGAACGCGCGGCGCGCCGAACGGCAATGGTGGTGGCGGCCGACGGTCGCGGCGGGGCAATTGCGCCTGATAGGCGTGACCGCAATGGTCAACGCAATAGGGGAAGCCGGGGTTCACCTTTTCGCCGCAAAAATGGAAATCAGGCTCGCCGGGATGGCCAAGCGGCCATTTGCAAATACGGTCGTTCAGGTCGAGCAATGTCGTCTTGCCCGCCATTTCGGGGGCGGGCTTGGCCGGCACCAGACGCCGTGGCGGCGCGGGCGCGATCGGCGCTTGCTGTTCCCCGGGTGCCTGACGCAGGAACCCGCCGGGGCCGACCGAGCGCAGAATGACGGTCGGCGCCTTTGGCGCGTCGGGCGCGGTGATGTTGTCGCCCACATCATCCTCGTCGATATCGGCCGTGTCGGGGGTAGCGACTTCTGCGACTGGCGGCGCGGCGATCACGGCGGGCTTTGGCGCGGGCTTGGCCTGAGCGGGGGCAGCGGCCGCCGGCGCGGGTGCCGCCTCGCGCACTGACGCGGCGGGCTTTGCCTCGGCCTCGTTCCCCTTCGGGTCATTGGGCTTGACCGGCGAAGGCCGCGATTGCAGCCCCAGCCGGTGCGCCTTGCCGATCACGGCGTTGCGGCTGACCCCGCCCAGTGTCTCGGCAATCTGGCTGGCGGTCAGCCCCTTTTCCCACATGGTTTTCAGCGTGTCGATCCGCTCGTCAGTCCAGCTCATGCTCATCCTTTTAAAAATCCCCAATCGGGTGCGGCGCGTTCATGCCGCCTTGCAGCCGCCAGCGCCACCCTTTACGCGCTAAGTCATGACCGATCCAGTTGACCACAGCCCGCGCGCGACCGCAATCAACTCTCCGCTCTCTGCCCCCGGCGTGCCCGTGATCCGAAGCGTGAACTGGGGCGGTCTTCGCACGCTTTATATCAAGGAGGTGCGCCGCTTCTTCAAGGTGCAGTTGCAAACGGTTTGGGCGCCCGCGATGACGACGTTGTTGTTCCTCGTCATTTTCACGGTCGCAACCGGCGGCAAGCGGCCAGTGGAAATCGGCGGCAGCGCGGTGCCGTTTGCCGATTTTCTGGCGCCGGGCCTGATTGTGATGGGGATGTTGCAAAACGCGTTCGCCAATTCGAGCTTTTCGCTGTTGGTCGGCAAGATTCAGGGAACGGTGGTCGATTATCTTATGCCGCCGCTCTCGACTGGCGAGTTGCTCGCCGGGATGGTCGGCGGCGCAGTGACCCGTGCGGTGTGCGTGGGGCTGGCGGTGTTCATCGCGATGCAGTTTTGGCCCGGCGTGCATTTGGTGCCGCGTCATCCGCTGGCGATCATCTGGTTCGGGGTGCTGGGCGCTGTATTCCTGTCGTTTATCGGCGTGTTGACGTCGATGTGGGCGGAAAAATTCGATCATGCGGCCGCTGTGCAAAATTTCCTGATCGCGCCGCTGACCTTGTTGTCGGGCACATTTTATTCGGTTGACCTGCTTAGCCCGGCGTTCCGCATTTTCAGCCAGTTCAACCCGTTTTTCTATATCATTTCCGGTTTTCGCTACGGCTTCCTCCTCGATGCTGATTCCAACATCCTGTTCGGAGGGGCCGTGGTGCTGGGCCTTGATGTCGCGATGGGGCTGCTTTGTTACACGCTACTGCGCCGGGGTTGGCGGTTGAAGAACTAGCGCGGGGGCTCTGCCCTGATTGGCGGCGCAAAAAACCGTTTCTAATTGCTACTGAACTCGCTA
>PNLG01000006.1 GCA_013822915.1 Sphingomonas sp.
TAGGTATAGATGTAACCGCTTTGCAGGAGCGCGGCCGCCCGGCTCCCCTGCGCGACAAACGCGGCGGCACCATTGGGGCCGAAACGGTCGATCGTCTGCTCATCGCCGCGGTGCCAGAACAACCGGCCAAACGCGAAGGCAGGCTTGACAAACATCAGGTCATACAGCTCGTCAAAATACCATTTCTTCAACAGCCAGTCGTGCAGCCAGGGCAGCGCCCGCGCCACCGCACCCGGCATCTCCGGCCGCGCGACATAGGCGATATACGCCCCGCCCAACCCGAGCAGCATGACAATCGCCGTCGACAGCTTGACCATCAACGGCACTTCATGCGCGGCGTGTGCGAGATGTTCGCTATAGGCAATCGCCCCGCGCCAGAATTCCTCGCCCGACGCGGCCTCGATAAAGAAACCATGAAAGGCAAACCCGGCCGCAATCGCACCCGCCGACAGCAGGATCAGCGGCACCAGCATCGACCACGGGCTTTCATGCGGGTGATAGCCGCCATCGCCGGTCGCGGCGTGATGATGCCCATGATCGTCATGGCCATGGTCGTCATGCGCGTGGTCGTCATGCCCATGCGCGTGCAGCGCATGTTGAATATGCTCGGACCCCGCCCACCGCGGCGCGCCCCAGAAGGTGAGGAACATCAGCCGCCACGAGTAAAAACTGGTCAGCAGCGCGACGATAATCCCGGTCACCGACGCGCCGATATTGCCCGCCGCCCAGGCGCTTTCGATGATCGCGTCCTTCGAATGAAAGCCCGCAAAACCGATCGCGAGTTCATTGCCGAACACCGCCGGCACGCCGACGCCCGTAATCGCCAGCGTCCCCATCATCATCGCCCAGAAAGTGATCGGGATCGAGCGGCGCAGCCCGCCGTAAAAGCGCATGTCCTGCTCATGGTGCATTGCGTGGATCACCGACCCCGCGCCCAGGAACAGCAACGCCTTGAAGAAAGCGTGGGTGAACAAATGGAACATCGCCGCGCCATAAGCCCCACAGCCCGCTGCAAAGAACATATAGCCGAGCTGCGAACAGGTGGAATAAGCGATCACGCGCTTGATATCGGTCTGCACCAACCCAACGGTCGCCGCAAAGAAGCAGGTGGCCGCCCCAACGGTCATCACCACTGTCAAGGCAAAGGGCGAGGTCTCGAACATCGGCGACAGGCGGCACACCATGAACACGCCCGCCGTCACCATCGTGGCGGCATGGATGAGCGCGGAGACCGGCGTTGGCCCCTCCATCGCGTCGGGCAACCAGGTGTGGAGGCCAAGCTGCGCCGACTTGCCCATCGCTCCGACGAACAACAGCAAACACAGCACCGTCATGGTGTCGGCACGGAACCACAGAAAGCCGATGGTCGACCCCGCCATACCCGGCGCGAGCCGAAGGATTTCGGGGATCGATACCGTATCGAAAACCAGATAGGTGCCGAAAATGCCCAGCATAAAGCCAAGGTCACCAACCCGGTTGACGACAAATGCCTTGATCGCCGCCGCATTGGCCGATGGCTTTTTGAACCAGAAGCCGATCAGCAAATAGCTGGCAAGCCCCACGCCCTCCCAGCCGAAAAACATCTGCACAATGTTATCGGCGGTCACGAGCATCAGCATCGCGAACGTGAACAGCGACAGATAGGCGAAGAAGCGCGGCTGATCCGGGTCCTCCTCCATATAGCCCCAGCTATAGAGGTGGACGAGCGCCGACACGCTGGTAATCACCACCAGCATCACGGCGGTCAGCGCGTCAACGCGAAAGCTCCACCCCGCCTCCAGACTGCCCGAACGGATCCAGTCGAGCACGGGGAACACTTGCGCTTGCCCCCCTTCGAGAAAGCCGAGGAAAATCGGCCAGGACAGCGCGCATGACACGAACAGCGCCGCCGTGGTGACCAGCTTTGCCGCAAACGGCCCGATTGCACGTGCGCCGAGCCCGGCCACCAGCGATGCGAGCAGCGGGAGCAGAACGATTGTGCTGATTTGAAATGCCACCGAGTTCATCCGC
>PNLG01000142.1 GCA_013822915.1 Sphingomonas sp.
TCGCCCGCCATATGAGCGTCACCGGCGGATGACCGATCTTACCCGCCGCGCGCTGGCGGTGTCGCCGACCCCGCAAGCGCAGGAGGCCGCCCGCGCGCTCGCCGATGCCTATGACTGGGTGGCGGAGGATCAGGCGGAGATGATCGTCGCACTGGGCGGTGATGGCTTCATGCTCCAGACACTGCACCGCCAGCTTGAGCGGCCCGGCGTGCCGCTGCCGGTATTTGGCATGAATTTGGGCACGGTCGGCTTTTTGATGAATGACTGGCAGGTGTTCGGCCTCGACGCGCGGCTCGCGGGGAGCAAGGCGTTCAAGGTCACGCCGCTGCGCATGGTCGCGACGACGGCACTGGGTGAACGGGTGACGCTGCCTGCGATCAACGAGGTGTCGCTGCTGCGCGAAACCCGCGAAACTGCCAAGATCGAGGTCACGCTGAACGACCGTGTCGTCCTGCCCGAATTGGTGTGCGACGGTATTCTGGCGGCCACGCCTGCCGGTTCGACCGCGTATAATTTTTCCGCACAGGGGCCGATCCTGCCGCTCGGCTCGTCGCTAATCGCGCTTACCCCGATCAGCGCGTTTCGGCCGCGGCGCTGGCGCGGCGCGATTCTCCCCGACAAGGCACGCATTGGCCTGCGCGTGCTGGAACCAAAGAAGCGGCCTGTCAGCGCCGTCGCCGATCAGCGCGAAGTCCGCGACGTCGCCAGCGTGGAAATCGCGATCGACCGCACCCGCGAATTGACGCTGATGTTCGATCCCGAACACGCGCTCGACGATCGCATCACCATGGAGCAGTTTATCGCGTGAGTGCTTGCCCGACGCAATTCATTGCGTGAGTGCTTGCAATGCCCGACGCGCCGGTTATAGAGCGCGCTTCGCACCGCATTCCCTGATAGCTCAGCGGTAGAGCACTCGACTGTTAATCGAGCGGCCGTAGGTTCGAATCCTACTCAGGGAGCCAGCGGGGCGCGGGCGATGCCTACCCCGCCAGCGCCTTTTTCAGTAATTCGTTGACGACGCCGGGATTGGCCTTGCCGCCCATCGCCTTCATCGTTTGACCGACGAAAAAGCCGAACAGCGCGTCCTTGCCGCCCTTATACTGCGCAACCTTATCGGCATTGGCGGCGAGGATGCCGGCAATCGCTGCGTCGATGGCGCCGGTGTCGCTCGTTTGCTTGAGCCCGCGCTCCTCGACAATCGCAGATGCGCCCTGCCCGGTCTCCAGCATGATTTCGAACACCTGCTTGGCCAGGCTGCCCGACAGCGTGCCATCGGCGACGAGCGCGAGCAATTCGGCCGCCTGTGCCGGGCTGACGGGCGAGGTGACGATGTCGCGCCCCAGCCGGTTGAGCGCGCCGAACAGCTCTGACGTAACCCAATTCGCCGCCGCCACCGGCTTTGCGCCCGCCTCCAGCAAAGCATCAAACCAGCGCGCCGCATCGACATCGGCGGTCAGCACCGCCGCGTTATAGGGGGTAATGCCCAGCGTTTGATAGCGCCTGCGCTTCGCATCGGGCATTTCGGGGAGCGACGCGCGACATTCGGCCAGAAAATCATCGTCCAAAACCAACGGCAGCAGGTCGGGATCGGGGAAATAGCGATAATCATGCGCGTCTTCCTTTGACCGCATCGACCGGGTTTCGCCCCGGTCGGGGTCATAAAGCCGCGTTTCCTGCACAATCCGCCCGCCCGCTTCGAGCACCGCCACCTGCCGCTTGGCCTCCTGCTCGACGACGGCCATCACAAAGCGCACCGAATTGACGTTCTTCGTCTCGGTCCGCGTGCCAAAGGGCTCGCCGGGCCGCCGAACCGACACATTGACATCGGCGCGCATCGACCCCTGATCCATATTGCCGTCGCATGATCCCACATAGCGCAGAATCGATCGCAACTTCGCCAGATAAGCCCCTGCTTCGGCAGGCGAACGCAAATCGGGCTTTGACACGATTTCCATCAGCGCGACGCCGGAGCGATTGAGATCGACATAGGAACGGTGCGGGTGCTGATCG
>PNLG01000118.1 GCA_013822915.1 Sphingomonas sp.
GATCAGATCGCCGAGCCAGATATCCTCCAGCGGATCGGCCTCGCACACAATTCCCTGATGCGGGGCGTCGCTCGGCACCAGCCGCGCAAGATCGGCGACATCAGCATACACCGTCGGCACGTCCTTGGGCATGACAATCGCAGAGGCGGCCTCATGCGTGATCCACAGCTTGCGCACCGTGCGTTCGGGATTGTCGAGTGCCGCATAAACGGCATGCCGCCCCCAGAAACGGGGGCGGTTGCCCACTGCTTTACTGGGCCGGTGCCCCCGCTTGGCCATGCCGGGCCTCAGTCCTCGTCAGCGGTGATGGCATAGGGATCCGTCACGTTAGGCTTCGTCGGCAGCGGCGGCTTGGGCAGCGGCTTGTCGGCATTGGCCGCGCTGACCAGCACGCTTGCCAGCACCGTTGACGCCTGGCGCATGTCGTCGCCCTTCAGATGGTCATAGGTGTCTGCGCTGGTGTGGTGGATGCGCGGGAAATAATCGAGCGGGTCCTGGATGAATTGAAACCCCTGCAGCCCGATTGCCTGCAAAAACACATGGTCGGTGCCGCCGGTCTTCTGGATCACGACCGCGCTTGCCCCCATGGGCGCAAACGGGCTGAGCCATTCGCGGAAAATCGGCACAACCGCCGGGTTATTCTCCGCATAAATGCCGCGCAGCTTGCCCGAACCATTGTCGATGTTGAAATAGGCGGCCAGCTGCTCATATTCGGGCTTGGTCGTGATCGGCCAGCGATCATTCCAGCCGTAAAAGCGTTTCAGCCCAGTCGCTTTGGGATCATTGGGGCTGCCGCGCGTCGCGAGATGCTGTTCGATATAGGCAAGACTGCCGAGCAGGCCCTGTTCCTCGCCCGCCCACAGCGCAAAGCGGATCGTGCGCTTTGGCTTGATGCCGGTCGCCGCGATAATGCGGGCGGCCTCCATAATCATCGCGGTGCCCGCGCCATTATCGGCCGCGCCGTCCGCTGCGTGCCACGAATCGAGATGCGCGCCCGCCATTACGTAGCCGGCGCTCGGATCGGTGCCGGCGATTTCGGCGATGATATTATACGCCTTGGTATCGCTGTCATCGAAGCGGATCTTGGTATCGATTTCGATGCTGGGGTTCATGCCGGCCTTGATGAGGCGGGCAAGGCGGCGATAATCCTCCGCCGCAAGCTCGATGCCGGGGAGCGAGGGGGTGTCGCCTTTCCCAAACAAATAGCCCTCACCGTGCACCAGCATCCCGTCGAGCCGCGATTTCTGGACCCAGGCCAGCGCGCCTTCCGCTTTCAGAAACGCATCGAGCTTTTGCGCGAAATCGAGCCGTTTCAGCCGCCGGTCGGCAGTTTCGGGATCGTAAGTCGGCTGTTGAAACTGGTCGAACCGCGCCAGCTCCTCCCCCGAATAACGCTTGAACGGGGCGGTGGACGGTTCATTGCCGGTGCCGGGCAGAGTGAGCATCACGATCTTGCCCGACAATTTGCCCTTCCACTTGGCAAAATCGCTCAGCTTGCTGATGGGCGCGACGATGACGGGGGCGGTCAGCGGCCCGTTGGTGCCCGGCGTCCACGCAATCGGGATTGCGGTCAGTTGCAGCGGGCGCGGTGCGATCATCCGCACGCTGGCGCGTTCTACTGACCAGCCGCGGCCGAAATCAAACCCTTCCTTGTGCACATTGGTCAGGCCCCAAGTTTTGAACTTGGCCTGCGTCCATTCCTCCGCCTGGCGCATCCCCGGCGAATTGGTGACGCGCGAGCCGATGACATCGGACAAATGCTGGGCCGTGGGCATGACCTCGCTATGGTTGATGCCTTCATCAATGATCCGGTTGACGATGGTACGATCAACCGACTGCGCGTGCGCGGGCACGGCAACAATCAGCGCGGCGGCGGCAAGCAGCATGGAACGCATCAAAACCCCTTTCAAGCAACAAAGTTGCGTCATGGTTATGCGCGCGCGCGCGCCAGCGCAAGCGGCGTTGACAGCAA
>PNLG01000252.1 GCA_013822915.1 Sphingomonas sp.
CGGTGCGGCCATGTTGTTCACGCCCGAGATGACCGGGATGGTCGATCGCGATCGGGTGCGTGCGGCGCAATCCGTGCGTGGAGAGGCCGATGACATCGTGCTGGCGGCGGTGCGCGCGGCGGCGGCCTCGTATGGGCTATGGGTGCATCTGGGGTCGCTGGCGCTGCGCCGAGACGATGGGATGCTTGCTAATCGGGGTTTCGTGATCGACGCGGGCGGGGCCATCCGCGCGCGCTATGACAAGCTGCATCTGTTTGATGTCGATCTGCCCACGGGCGAAAGCTGGCGCGAATCGGCCAGTTATACGGCGGGCGAGGCGGCGGTGATCGCCGAGTGCCCCGTCGGCACGCTGGGTCTGTCGATCTGTTACGACCTGCGCTTTGCGGCGCTTTATGCGGCGCAGAGTGCGGCAGGGGCGACGGTGCTCAGCATTCCGGCCGCTTTTACCCAGCCGACAGGGGCGGCGCATTGGCACGTGCTTCAGCGCGCGCGCGCGATCGAATCGGCGTGTTTTGTGGTGGCGGCGGCGCAAACCGGCGTGCACGCGGATGGACGCGCTACCTATGGTCATTCGCTGGTGATCGATCCATGGGGTGAGGTGCTCCTCGATATGGGCGACGCGCCGGGGTTGGGCTTGGTCGATATTGATCTGGATCAGGTGGCGGCGGTGCGCAGCCGTGTGCCCGTGCTGTCGCATCGCCGCGCGGTGCCTGCGGTGACCCGCGCTTGATCGTCTTTGACCTGCGCTGTGGCTGTGGCCATGTGTTCGAGGCTTGGTTTGCCTCAAGCGCCGCTTATGAGGAGCAGCAGACCCGTGCGCTGGTCCGGTGCCCGCTGTGCGAAAGCGCAACGGTGACCAAGGCGGTGATGGCCCCCAATATCCCGGCAAAGGGCAATGCGCGATCGGCAGCGTTAACAGCGCCCCTGCCAGTGGACCCGGCAATGCCAGTGGACCCGGCAAAAGTCATCGCCGCCATTATCGCCCATCAATCGGCCCAGCTTGAAAAATCCGAATGGGTCGGGCGCAGCTTTCCCGATCGCGCGCGTGCGATGCATTTGGGGGACGAGGTGACCACCCCGATCCATGGCGAAACAAGCGCGGCCGAAGCGCGGGAGCTGGCCGAAGAAGGCGTGCCGATCGCTCCGCTCCTGGTGCCGTTTGTGCCTCCGTCTGCGCGCAATTGACCCGGGCGGCGCGCGCCGATAGTCAAGCGTCGCAGTGCCCCCGTAGCTCAGCCGGATAGAGCAACGGTTTCCTAAACCGCAGGTCGGAGGTTCAAGTCCTCTCGGGGGCACCATTTAACCGCGGCGCCCCCGGTATACGCTCGTTCAGAATTTGAACCCGAGTTCGAACCCGGCGATGCGCGGTTCATTCACGAACCCGGTCAGGTTGTTGAAATCGACGCCGCCGACCGCCGACTGGTCGTCGGTGATGTTGCGGACATAGGCCGCCAGGTCGAACGGACCTGTCTTGTATCCGACACGCAGGCCCCCTTCGAGCAGGAAGCGATCGCGATATTCGACCGAGCGGTAGAGGAAGAACTGAATTTCGGAGCGATAAACCCAGTCGGTGCTGACATAGAGTTCGCCATTGCCGATCGGATGAGCATAGCGCGCGGTCCAGTTGGCCGTCCATTGCGGCGATTGCGGCAAGCGATTGCCGTTGATCGAGAAAATACCCGGCGAGCCCGGCCGTTGCGCATTGAGCACCGTGCAGTTCGAACCGCATCCCGCCACAAACGCATTGGGATCATTGATGCGGTTGTTGTTGAGGCTGACCCCGGCGGTGAAGTTCAGCCGCTCCACCGGCGTCGCCTCGAGCTCTGCCTCAAGCCCATAACCATCGACGTTGCGGGCGTTGAACAGCGTCGTGAAGTTCGACGCGCCGCCCACCGCCGTTAATTGCAGGTCGTCGGTGGTAAAATAGAAACC
>PNLG01000456.1 GCA_013822915.1 Sphingomonas sp.
CCGGTGTCCACCAGCGTGCTCGCGCAGGAAATCCTGCCCGAAGTGGCCGACAAGGTGCCGGTGTTTGTCGCAGGCGGCATTGGTCGGGGCGAAGCGATTGCCGCCTATGTCGATATGGGGGCAGCGGGCGTGCAGCTTGGCACCCGCTTTGCCTGTGCCACTGAAAGCATCGCGCATCCCAATTTCAAAAGGGCGTTTTTCCGTGCCTCTGCCCGTGATGCGGTTGCCAGCGTGCAGATTGATCCGCGCCTGCCGGTCATCCCAGTGCGCGCGCTCAAAAACGCGGGCGCGGAGCAGTTTTTGACCACCCAGCGCGAGGTTGCCGCCGCGCTCGATGCCGGCGAAGTCGATATGGCCGCCGCGCAATTGCGGATCGAACATTATTGGGCGGGTGCTCTGCGCCGGGCGGTGATTGACGGCGATGTCGAGCAGGGATCGCTGATGGCCGGGCAATCGGTCGGCATGGTGACGCGGGAAGAGCCGGTCGCCGATATTCTGGCGACGTTGATGGCGGAAGCCGCGACGGCGCTGGAGAAGCGGGCGGTTTAAACAACCGATCCAGCTTGAAATAATGTATGTGGCGTGATTGTAATTGCGCCATGATACCGCAGCGAGTCGCGATCGCAGGCTATGTATCGGTCACGCCGCGCCAGCGCGCGACAGCGGCCGCGCTGGTGGCGGTGCTTTATGCGCTGGTGCTCGTCCTCATCGCCTTTTGGCCGCGTGGGGTGATGCGTCCAGCGCCTGCGGTGCCACCCGCCGTTGCTGTGTTCGTGCCGGTTCCGATCGAACCGCCGGTCGCCGCGCCCAGCCCGACCAGGCAACCGCCCAGCCCGAGCGCGACGCAGCAGCCGTTACCGGCCAAGCCGCCCGGGCCACCACTCGCCACCGTTGCACCGGCTGCCGCTGCGGCACCCGCCGCGCCGGATGCCACGCCGACGGTCAGCGCGCCGCCGGTCGCGGTCTCGTCCCCGGCGGAAGGGGCAGGGCGCAGCAGCGCGGGGACGGCGGGTGCCGCCGATGGCGCTGGCACTGGAGCAGGGGGTGGCGGCGATGGCGGTGGTGGCGGCACGCTGGTGCGCGCCGAATGGGCCCGGCAACTCAATTGGGATGACATCCGCCTTTATCATCCGCCGCGCGCCTGGGCAAAGGGGGTGTCCGGCAAGGTGTCGCTCACCTGTTATGTGCGTCGCAATCAGCGCGCTTATGGCTGTGTGGCAACGAGCGAGGAGCCCATGGGCGAGGGTTTTGGCGCCGCGGCCGTGGCGATGGAACGCCGGTTCCGCATCAAGCCCCGCGAAGTGGACGGCAAGCCGATTGACGGCGGTCGGGTGTTTTTTACGGTGAATTTCTATACGCTGATGCGGTGACGGGTCCGCATTTCGCGCCCGATTTATCGCGACAGGCGGCATGAATGACGACGGCGGTGGCAGCGAGTGCGATGACGGTCGCGATGCCCGCTGAGCGATCGCGCTATGTGCCCATCACCAACCGGCGGCGCGCGGTGGCGGTTGGTGCGGTGGCGTTGCTTTATGCAGCGGCGCTGCTGCTGTTGCTGACCCGCGCTCCCACGCCCCCGGCAGCGCCGGTGCGCGAGCGGTCGGACACGGTCACCCTGTTGCCGCTCTCCCCGCCCGAAGATCCTGAACCCGCTGCGCCACCCCCCGGCCGCGCGCCCGACATCCGGCCCGCGCCCATCCCGCCACCTACGCAGATCCGGCCCGTCATTGCGCCACCGGCCGTAGCGGCGCCATCCACGCTTGCGCCACCCGCCCCGCCGCCTGCCGCCGCATCGCCCCCCGGTGCCGCCACGGCAGCCATCGTCGCGGGGGAGGGGGATGCCCCCTATGATCTGGACACCGGCGCGGGCGGCGGCGCGGGCTTTGTGCCGCCGCGCTGGCTGCACAAGGTCACCAATGACGAGTTCTTT
>PNLG01000114.1 GCA_013822915.1 Sphingomonas sp.
CGACCTGCGACTGCTTCAACCTCCACGTCGATTCGGACCAGCGCAAAATCGACTCGGGTCGCCGCCACAGGCTTGCGACGGGCCGGACTATATCGATAGCCTAACGCGTTACAGGCGGACGACCGTCGGCAAAGGATAGCTATGATGTTGGAATTGATGCGACGCCGTGCGCTCGCCCCGATGATCGCACTTGCGCTGGCGATGGGCGCTGGCTCTGCCGCTGTGCCGCAGGTGCGAACCGTCGATCCGAACAGCGCAATCGACGCCGACCTGCGCCAGGCGCCGCCGCCCCCCCGCACCGCCGCACCGGTTCCGGCGGATCGGCCGCGTTATGAAAATGAAGGAGCAGCACCGGCCGCAGCCCCCGCGCCAACTGCCGCAACTGTGGCAAGTGCTGATCGCGCAACCGGCACGACATCGGCGGCGGCCACTTATCAGCGCAAGGATTTGCTCAGCGCGGGCGAGCGCGTGTTCGGGAAAGGCGCGCAAGGGCTCGCCGGAATTCTCGAAAAAATACTGCGGGATCAGGGCGAACCCAATGCCTATATCGCCGGGCGTGAAGCATCGGGCGCCGTAGTTATTGGCCTGCGCTATGGATCGGGCATTTTGTCGCACCGGGTAGAAGGCGACCGGCCGATTTACTGGACAGGCCCATCACTGGGCTTTGACCTGGGCGGCAATGCTTCAAAAGTGTTCGTACTGGTTTACAACCTCTACGACACGCAAGAAATTTATAAGCGCTATCCGGAAGGGGAGGGCCATCTCTATTTCGTGGGCGGTTTTTCGGCGACTTATTTGCGGCGCGGCGACAAAGTGTTGATTCCAATCCGGCTGGGCGTGGGCGCGCGCGCAGGCGTGAACATCGGCTATATGAAGTTCAGCGAAAAGGCGCGCTGGCTGCCGTTTTGACAGCTGCCCGCAGCGGCCTTCGCCTCCTGCTCGCACTGGCCTATGCCATGGCGGGCGTGGCGCATTTGCGCGCACCCGCCGGGTTTTTGGCAATCACGCCCGACTGGGTGCCCGCGCCCACGCTGGTGATTGCCGTAACCGGATGGTGCGAGCTTGCGGGGGCGGTGGGGCTGCTCCTGCCCCGGCTGCGCTGGTGGGCGGGGGTGGCGCTGGCCGTCTATGCGGTGGGTGTTTTTCCGGCGAATATCAAGCACGCGGTCGATGCGGTCCCGATCGGCGGCGTGGTGCTTGGCCCCGCCTATCACATTCCGCGCCTGTTTTTGCAGCCGGTGCTGGTGTGGTGGGCGCTTTGGGCAGGCGAGGTGACGGACTGGCCGTGGCGCCGCCGCCCGCGCGTCGCCCCTTAATCCACCAGCCGCCACGCCAGCGTCTGCCCGGCGTGGAAAGGGACAATCGTGGTCCCCTCGCCCAGCGGCAATTGATCGGGCACGACCGTCGCCATGCGCGCAAGCGTGATCCGCTCCTCATTCAGCGGCAGGCCGTAAAAGCGCGGGCCGAATTCGCTCGCAAATCCCTCCAGCCGGTCCAGCGCGCCTGCTGCTTCGAAGACGGTCGCATAGCTCTCGATCGCAAAGGGTGCGTTGAAAATCCCCGCGCAACCGCACGCCGATTCCTTGGCGTGCACAGCATGAGGCGCGCTGTCGGTGCCGAGGAAGAACTTCGGATTGCCCGATGTCACCGCTGCGCACAGCGCGCGCCGATGATGCTCGCGTTTGGCGACCGGGAGGCAGTAAGCATGCGGTCTGATCCCGCCATCGAACATCGCGTTACGATTGATGTGGAGGTGCTGCGGCGTGATGGTGGCGGCGATGCACGGCCCGCTCGCCTGCACAAACGCAACCGCTTCTGCGGTAGTGATATGTTCGAGCACAATCTTGAGCGCGGGGAAATCGGCAACCAGCGGGCGCAGCACACGCTCGATGAAAACTGCTTCGCGGTCAAAAATGTCGATGTCGGGG
>PNLG01000201.1 GCA_013822915.1 Sphingomonas sp.
GTCAGCTTGAACACCAATTTGCCCGCCGGGGCCGACTTCAGCTTCAAACGCGTTACCCCGCCCGCGCCGGTCACCGAAATCATCCCGCTGGACAGCCCCGGCGCGAGAACAACACTTTCCGATCACAAAGCCGCCGCCAAGCAGATGCGCGCTATGCTAAAGGCACAGGACATGTCGCTCGAAGATATTGAGGCGCTGGCCGACTCGCCGCCCTGAACCGGCTCGTTCGTCGATTACCGGAAATTATCGGCGTAGGCCTGAAGCTTTAACCTGCGTTCGGGCGCCGGAATCACCGCATAGGCAATCGCTTCGCGGGTCGCATAGGCAATCGCTGCCTCCACACTGGGAAAGCGCAGCCGCAATTGCTGACGCGTATCGCCCGAGCCCGCCCAGCCGGTGAGCGGATCGGGCTGTTTCGCCTCGGCCGGTTCGAATTCGAGCACCCATTGCTGCGTGCGGGCGCGGCCCGATTGCATGGCGTTTTTGGGGGTTTGGAAAATGCGCGCGGTCGTCATGTGCCGGTCCTTACCCTAGCTGGCGCGCCAGTGCATCCGCATTTTTGGTCTTAAGCGTCGCATTGGCGTTCGCCGGATCATCGGGCCAGAGATGGCGGGGGTATCGGCCGCGCATTTCCTTTGCCACCGATGCCCAACTGCCCGCCCAAAAACCGGGCAGGTCGCGCGTCGTCTGAATCGGTCGCCCCGCAGGCGAGGTCAGCGACAGCACCAGCGGCACGCGCCCGCCCGCGACTGTGGGATGGGTCGCCAGCCCGAACAGCGCCTGCGGGCGTAGCTCCACCGTCGGCCCGGCTTCGGCGGCATAGTCAATCGCGTGGGTCGACCCGGCAGGCGATGCGAATCGCTCCGGCGCGAGCCGGTCAATCGCTTGCAGCGCCTCCCAGCCAATCACCCCGCGCAAAGCGTCTGCCAGCGCGCCCGGATCAAGCTGGTCCAGCCGCCGCTTGCCCGCGAGCAGCGGCGTGAGCCAGTCGTCCGCCCGCGCCAGCAGCGCTGCATCGCTGAGCCCAAGATCGGGCGCGCCGTGTGCCGCCGCAAACGCCGCCCGCTGGCGCAACGCCCCCGCAGTCTCGGGCCAAGGCAATAGCGTCAGGCCGTGTTCGCGCACCCCGTCGAGCAGCGCTGCCGCAATCGCCGCCGGATCGGCGCTGGTGTCGGGGCCAATCGCCAGCCGAATCGCCCCCAGCCGCCGCTCGCGCAGCGCCTGCACCCCGCCGGTCGCGGGGTCGAACGTGGCACTGCGCTCGACGGTGATGCGATCCGCGAACAATGCCTCTGCCGTCTCAGCGGCCATGGGAGCGGCGGCCAATATCCGCGCACCCGCCGCCATCCCTTGCGTCTCCGCCACCGCCAGCCACTCGGCACGGGCCAGGCTGAGCGTCGGGTCGAGCCGAAAACCGCGCCCGCCGACCGATGCCCAATGATCCCCTGTCGCATCGCGGCGGCGTGCGACGCGATCGGGAAAGGCCAGCGCGATGCAGGTGGCGACCGGCTCGGCCACATCCGCCGCCACCTGATCCGGTCGGCCCGCCACCATCGCCGCCCAGCGCGAGGCAAGTTTGCGCGCGCCATCCGCGCGGCCACCGCGTTCGCGCCGCCACCGGACAAGGCGGCTGTCGAGATCGGGTTCATTCCCCCCCAGCCCGCGCTCGCTCAGCAACACCGCAACCTCGGCGGCCACCGCGCCGATGCCGCGCCGCGCCGCTTCCACCAGCATATGACCCAACCGGGGCGGCAGCGGGAGGCGGGCAATCGCCACCCCATGTGCGGTCACGCGGCCATCGCCGTCGATTGCCCCTAAGCTGAGCAAACGCCCCCGCGCCTCCGCCACCGCCGCATCGGGCGGCGCATCGATCCAGCGCAGCCGCCGCGGATCGGCCACGCCCCAGCGCGCAGCATCGAG